>JAGQRE010000073.1 GCA_020425695.1 Planctomycetota bacterium | reverse complement strand
GCCCGAGTTCGCGAAGGCGTGCAAGATAATGGCGGACTACCCCCGCGAAGAGTTCACCGCGGCGTCCAAGTTCCGGCAGCCATTCGAGAGTTTCACGCTGCGTTGGCGGAATGGTCTGGGCCAGCCGCTTCCAGGCAACCAGCAACTCGTCAACAAGGGCGCGCCCCACGCGGCGTTTCTCGCCCAGTTCGGAGAGAGTCGCACTCATTGCGCCGAAGAAATCGAAGTCACGCTCAATTTCGCCGCGCAAACGGACGTCTGGCGCCATCAGTGTAAGCAACTCACGGGCCACGCGATCCGGCGTGCCTTCCGGGTATTGCTCACTAGCCATGCGGCTGATCAGCTTTGCGCGGCGTTCGTTAGAAGCGATGTAGACGACCGGCGCCACCGCAAATGGTTCAGCTGAGCGGGCAGCATCACGCAGCAACGCAGCCACATACCCCGCGACATCCGCACCCAAAGGAACCCGCTGAATCTCAATCGCCATGTCCGGAGTCTAGCGACAGCCGCGACACAGAAAGAGTTGTGGAGAGGTGTCGGTTAATCGAACAGCCCGCCTCGGGCCGGCTCGGGCTCGTGGTCTGTATCGGGTTTGCTGCAGGCGAAGACTTCCAACTCGCCTTCCGCTGACGGGTGGATCAGGTCTTCGGGCGGGTCTTCGTCGAACAGCCAGCGTTTCCAGTCGTCGCCGCGGATCACCACCGGCTCGCGGTTGTGGTACCGGCTGAACCACTCCGAGGGCTCGCAGGTGACGATGCTGCACCACTCGACGCCGTCGTCTTCCCGGTGCAGCCCGGCGAACAGAAGCGGCTCGTCTTGAGGGCTCTGGACAGCGTGCGGCTGCTTCGCGACCCATTCATAGAAACCGCGTGCAGGGATCAGGCAACGCCCGGTGTGCCAGGGCTCGTGCCAGGTGGCCTTGTCGTCGAGAGTTTCACCACGGGCGTTGAACAGCGGCTGCTTGCGGCGGTAGCGGCTGGGCGCGTGGCCCCATTTGTATTCGCGCGGCTCGATTTCGGCGTCTTCGTTACCGACGAAGGCCAGCACCCGATTGGTCGGGCGCACGTAGTAATTCGGCGGCCAAGGGACGTTTTTGCGCTCAGACGGGTTGCGCTTGTAAATCTCAATCAGCCTCTCGACCAACGGATCGGCCACGTCATCCGGGAACATCATCCGGATGTAGCTGATCCGCCCGCGCAACGTATAGAAACTCCCGCACATACGGGAATGCTAGCATCGACAGCCATCGCAACAACGCGGCGAATTTCCACTGTGCGACTTGGCTTGGAATCTGCAAAGTTACCGCCATCACTCAAGAACCGGAGAACTAGAGATGGAACGAGTCGTACCAGTGCTGCAGATTGACGACTACCAACAGGCTTGCGACTTCTATGTGAAGGGGCTGGGTTTCAGTATCGAATTTGAGCATCGCCATGAGCCGGGCTTTCCGGTGTTCATGGGGATTCGCAAAGGCGACCTGTATTTTCACCTTTCTGAGCATGGCAAAGGGCACGTCGGAACTGAGGTGTACGTCTTCGTCGACGACATACTGGCTTGGTATGAACGCTGTCAGGCGAACGGCATCGCCACGGAAACCCCACCCGAGCGCAAGCCGTGGGGCAACACTGACATGCCGCTGAAAGACCCGTTCCGCAATCTGCTCCGGTTCTCACAAACTGGAACACACGAAGGGCAGAGTACCCCAAACAAGAAAACCTAGGCACCTTTGCGGCGACCGTCAGCCTAGGGCCCGTAGCTCACGCCAACGACATAGCAGCGGTCGTCATCGGCGAAGAACCGCGACGCTAGTCATCGAGAATTAGTATGCAGTCGCCGGTCCTGTCGTAGTGGTGTTTCTGCTTCGTCAACGCATCCCAGGCGGGCAGCAACTTCCCATCCTGCTTGCCAAGATGCTCAAGCAGCGGAAGAGACGAATCCGATGTTTCGGTCGCCTGGACCCTGATGTATCCAAGCCTCTTGCGAGCACGTTCTTGACCTCGATCCGCCAAGAACGCAACGATGCGAATCCAGTTGTCTTCCTCACCTGCGGGGGCAGGACCTTCTAGGAATATCCCTGCAGGTGTTCCCAACTTTTCGCTGCGACGATAACAATCGAGCAGATCGTCGTACTCTCGCTGACTGTGGCTGCTTGATCCAATAAAGTCATAGGTCTTGCCGATGCAGTCACTCTTCGACTCATTGGTGCATCCAAGAAGGGTGCATCCAAAAAGACACAGGCAAGCCAATGCTACGAACATCCAATGGCCGCTTCGCATTTTGAGTGACGCTCTGGAACCAACATGCAGTGAAACTGTCCCAACTCGCGAGGCGCAGCTGGGTGGTGATGATGGCAGCTTGTACATACCGCTCATTCTATCCCGCTGCGGGCGCCGCAGGAATGGTGATGCCCTGCGCTACAGCCCCAAAACCAGAGGCCGATCCGCCAGCCCTGAAACCGAAGAGGCGTGGCTCGTTGCACCGTGCAAGCCAGAGAGGAAAAGACATCGAAGCACTTTCATGCAGTTCAGCAACACTTAAGAGCCCCGTAACTTGCCTGACGCGTTAAAACAAACGGGGAGGGCTACACACCTGAGAGGGAGGGCCTAGAGATAGGGCCCGATGGCTAGATAGAGCGGGTTTGCAGTCCGTGGTAGTCCGCGATTGTCCAGCATTGTTCGCCCCGTCTTTGCACATTCGTTTGCATGTTTTACGCAGTCTCTGCCTTGGGCAACTCAAGGCTTGGCAGCTTGGCGACAGCTCCCGCGAGATCGCTCATGCGGGTGTGCGTGTAGTAGTCCATGGTCAGTGTGATGCTGCTGTGCCGAGCCAGACGCTTCGCGGCATCGGGGTGAACTCCGGCCCGCGCCAGATTGCTAATGAACGTGTGCCGCAGGGCGTGGAAGTCGGCAAAGCCCTGATCGGTCTCGTACTCCACACCAGCGGCCTTGAGGTCTGCGCGGATCATTTCGGCGGTGTGGTTGCTGCCCGGCAGCGCGAAAGCCAACGCCGTTGGGAGCTTGTTGGCAAGGTAAACCCTCAGAGCGATTGCCAACGACGGGTTGAGCGGCAGCGTTTCGCGCTTCTTGTTTTTCGCGTGCTTGGCTTCCACAGTGACGGCAGGTTGCGCCCCGTCGAGGTCAAAGGCACTTCGGTTCAAAGTCGCAATCTCGTTTGCCCGCAGGCCCGTTTCCAGCGCCATCCTGTAGACGATGGCCCGGTCTGGCCCTGCGACACACCACAGCACGGGCCCGACCTCGGCTGCCGCGAGCAACTTGCGGGCTTCATCGGCAGTAAGGGCGCGGCGCTGGTGAACACGGGCGGCCTTGGCGTTGAGCCGCTTTAGGCCGCGCAGAGGATCACGCGCAATGCGCTCGGCATCGGCTGCCCACTTTGTGAACTGCTGACAAGCCGCAATGCGGTGGTTGTGCGTCCACGCTGAAATGCCGTCCTGCTGCCTCAGCTTGTCTGCTGCAATCTGGATGGTGTCGCGGTCCACGTCGGCAAGGGTGTGGCACCCAGCGGCGTTGAACACTTTGAGGGCGCGATTTCGGACGCCCACCGCGTGCTTGCTGCTGGCTCCCTGCGCTTCAAGCACGTCGCGGTAATCATCCAAGTGCGCCTCAATGCTCTTGGCAGCGTGTTCCTTGTTGCGGTCAATCACGTCAAACGCGATCAGGCGGTCACGCACCTTGCGTGGCATAGACTCGATAGCCCGCACCAGCTTTTCATCCGGCAGGGTCGCGTTGAGGCGGCACAGCACGAGCTGCTCGATAGTGGCTTCGAGCTGCTCACTTGCCCGCTTGTCTTTGTAGCCACTGACGCGGCGGCGGATGCCCTTGTGGTCCTTGAAGTCGATCCTCCAGGTCTTGGCCCGATGGCCCCCGGCATAGGTCTGCTGAAAAACACTCATGGCATCTGTCCTTTCTTGGGGCAGGTTGCCGTGGCGCATACGCGGACTAGGATTGGTCTCAGCCATCGTCGTGTTCACTCACGGCGGTCGGTTAGACCGGCCCGGGTGTTAGCGCACTCGGGTCGGTTGCTGCTTCGGTGCAGCGCCCCAAGTCTACCGATCTACGCGACACAAACCCGCTACAATTTCCATCCGCGTTTGCACACGAGCCCGAACAGCCCTAACTGGCAGAGACGGGGGCTGATTGCTCGCCCGCTCTAGTATCCGTCAGACTTCCTCAATTCCTCAAATGGAGCAGGCGGGCCGGGGTGTCGCACGGATGCGCTATCAGCTATCGCGCATTTCTGCCCGATGCTCTTGAGCAACTCGCCCAGGTCCGTGTCGTTCATCCGTGAAGTCTCGGCAATGTCGTCGTGCCAAGTGCCGCGCAGTGTGACCATCTTTCGCGCCATCACGCGCAGGCCATCGGCGTCGAGTTCACCGCGCAGTAAGCGACCAACCTCATGCGTGATAACGCCAAGCTCCACACTGGAGGTCCCGCACAGTGCCCTCAGTTCATCCGTAGTCAGCGGCTTGATCCTCACCGTTGAATGCGCCTTGCCGCCGGGGCTTTTATGCACCGCGTCGGCAAGCTCTTGCAGCAGGGTGAACGCGCGCTCGGCTTCCTCGGCTGTTTCGATGCTGGCCAGTGTCTCAGGATCAATCGTCATGGTTCTGTGCCTTTACGTGGTCGATCAAAGTTTGCAGCAAGTCGGCGCTGCTATTGCCGTCGCCGTCTACATCGGCAAGGGTTGCGGTGCCGATCACGCGGTTGAGCACTTCACGAATCGCGCTCACGTCACCCTCTTGAGCCTTGGCGAGTAGCGCGTTCCAGACTTCCGCCAGTGCGGTGTCGGTCGTCAACTCTCGGATCACGCGCAGCTTGGACGCCACAGACTTTGCGCGTCCTGCCGGATTGCCGGATTGACCTTTGCGCCATGATGTTGAACTAGCAGCCATATCTACTCCGTGGTTACAGGGTCTTGCAGGGCTCCGGTTTCGGGGCTGTTCATCGGACGTAGACAGTGACGGGCGGTCCCCATCCACGCGGCCCGATGGCGCAGTGTCAGCACCGGAGCCCCTGTCCGCGCAGCCATCACAAGGGGCTGCCTTGAATGACTGCGCGGCGTTCTGTCTGCGCGGGCGGCCCGCTACGGCCAGCTTGGGAGCGGCGACGATGGAAAAGCGCCCAGACACCGCCCGCGCATCGCCTAGACTGCAACGGGCTCGCCCTTGGTTTGAGCCCGTGCGTTTTTGACGCGCTCGGCGCGACGGGCTTCATCGGCGCTGCCCAGCGTGCCCAGGGGCTCGGCTTCAATCGCGGCGATCTCAGCTTCCAGCTTGTCGAGGGCGCGTAGTTCACGGTAAGCCTCATCGCAGGCAAGCTTGCCGTACTTGCTTTCAAACCCGACACGCGCTCGGAAGTCGGCATTGTCGCCGTTGGCCAGTGATGCGGTCATGTGCTGCCGTGCTTTGGCAAGCGGCACACCCCAGTCTTTCAACCCCTCGCGCAACTTCTCTGCCTCGCCCTTCATTGCGAGAACGCGACGGGCGCGCAGGGCGGCGTTGAACTCACGAATATGCTTGTCGGCTTCGGCCCGGAACTCAGGCGCGGCGGCGAGCATGTCCATGTTGCGGCGGAACACGTCCTCGGCTTTTGTTAGCCCGATGGAGCGGTGCTGCTTGTCGCGCCATTTCAGCCAGGCGAGGCGGTGCCAGTGTTCCGGCTGCGGCACGAGCGGCACTTGCCACTCGGGGCTGTTCATGCTCGCGTCGATTAGATTCTGAAAGTCGTTCGGCGTCACGGTCTTACTCCTGTGTTGGGATTGCCGATGCAGCGCGCGTCAGCCTCGCGGCCACGCTCTGCAAGCGGCGTACAAATAGTGGGTTGCTGGTGGCGAGGCGCACGGTCTCGCGGCAGGCAGCGGCGAGGCGGACAGCCTCGTTTTCGTGTCGCCCCACAAATGCGCCGTCACAAAGCAGACTTTCGATCTCGTTGAGTCTGCGTTCCGTGATGGTGTTGTCGGGCTCGTTGTTGAGCTGCTTGTCCTTCGTGTCGCGGCGCTCGATCTGCGGAGTACCGAAGTAGGCGAACACCGTCCGCCCGTCGCCTTCGTATGTTCCTGTCATGTTTTGTGGCTCCGTTTACACACTCGGCTGCCTGTTCCGGGTCGGCTGCCTGCAACCCTTTATTTCAAGCCTATCTGCGGTCATCGGGGGAGGTTGTAGACCCGCTTCGGTGGCAGGGACGTTCCGAACGTCCCATCTGCTATGAGTCCCACACGCGCGCGCGTAGGCGTTATTGCACTTGGGACGTTCCAAACGTCCCGCCCATCCGAACACGGAACCCCCGGCTCGGCTTGTTCGTGTACTGGTACCCTCGCTGCACCAACTTTGCCGTGAGCGTTCGGCGGCCCATCGGCTTTTGACTGGCCCCCGTCGCCCATTTCTCGTACAGGTCAAACAGGTCCTTGCCCGAGACAAAGGCGGCGTCATCGGCGACCAGTCCGCAACACTCCAGGAAGTCCGCAAGTTCATCCTGCTCCTGCTGGTACTCAGCGGTTGCGGCCACAATTGCCTCGGGCGGCTCCAGCCCATCCGTGAGGTATTGCAATGCGCCGTCGATGATCCATTGCAGGATGCCGCCAGCTTCAGCGCGCAGTTTCCCGGTGAGGTCTTTGTCCTGCTGCTCACTTGGAATCGTGACCGTGAACGGAATCAGGCGAACACGTCGCCAGAATCCATGCGTTGCCTCGCGCGTCTGCGGCTTGTGGTTTGTCTGCAACCAAAGAGTGTGCGACGGCTCGAAGCTCCAAAAGTCCTCACGCATCCGGCGAGCGGTCAAGGTGTCCCCGCCGGTCAACTGCTTTAGCTGCGCGGCACGCACGCGACCGTCTTCCTCTGTCTCGGACGCCAGCGCAAAGCGAATGCCATGCAGGGACGCAATCACAGTGGGATGCTCGCGCAGCCCGTCGCTTACCAGCAGCGTCCCCGGCACGGTCGAGGCGTAGTCGCCCAGGGCGTGAGTGATGGCGTTGAAGAAAACGCTCTTGCCATTCGCACCGCCACCCCAAGCGATATGCAGAACGTGCTCGGTCACGATACCGATGGCGCTGTAACCGACTGCGCGTTGCAGGTAGTCCCTCACGTCCGGGTCGGGGATGATCTGCGCGAGGAAGGCACGCCAGCGCGGCGCATCACCGCCTGCCGCGATCTTCGTTGACTTCGTAATGAGGTCGTCTTTCCGATGCTCGCGCAACTTTCCGTCGCGCAGGTCAACGGTGCCGTTGGAGCAATTCAGTAGGTATGGATCAGCGTCCCACTCGGTCGGCAGAACCGTGATGTCCAGTTCCGATGCCGTCAACTTCAGCGCGTTTTCCAGCGCCGTTTTCCTGCTGTACTTGGCGCATCGCTCAAGGGCTTCTTTCCCTGCATCGGTACCAGCAGCTTTTGCGGCGGCGGCGGCCATTCGTTTCAGCGTCGATTTCGCGGCCTGCCATGCAATTCCGGTTTCATCCCGTCGCCAGTGTCCGGCGTTGTCCCAGCCCATCCAGGACTTCCACGGCCAAACATGCTTCAGGTGGTGACTATGCTGGTTGGCGATCACGCGGCTGAACCAAAGTTCAGTGCCTTCGATTGCGCCTGCTTCCTTGAGTGTCGGGGGCTCGCCGTTGTCGATGCGCGCCCAGCGTATGAGACTGCCGACGTTCAAGTCGTTGCGCTGAAACGTATCCCACTTCTGGCGGCACACGTCAGCGTCATACTTTGCTGACTGACGGGACCACGAATCCCACTCTGAGAACGCCAGCCCAGCAGTTTTGCACGCCATCCCTACTTCAGACCACGACGTGTAATCGTCGGCCCGGCTCGGGTTCATTCGTGCCAGTGCGGCGCGCGCCTTGTCTGCATCGCTGCGCTTGTCGCTGTCAACTACATGATCGGCGTCGGCTGCATACTCGCCGTAGTCGGCTTCTGCATTGAAGCTGAGGATGCCCAGTTCGTCCGGGTCCGGCTCGGGCGGCGGTAGTTCAAACACTGTAGCGGCTTCGTTGATGTAGGTGTCGGGGTCATGGCTCACGAAGCACAGGCGCGCTACATCCTTGCAGCCCTTGTCCTCTTTCACGTCACCGCCCAGCAGCTTGCGAAGATACTTAGCCCCGGCGGCCCAGACGATCTTGTGTTCGGCGTCGTCAGCGCAAGGGCTCACGCGCAGCCCCAGCTTCAAGCCCTCGCCTGACGGGCTCACGAAACAGAAAACAACGTGAGGTGATGCCTCAAGTTTGCGGCGCGCGTCCTGAACATCGCCCAGGTGGTCATAGTCGTAATTGATGCAGCCCGAATGCTCGATCAGCCCAGCGTTGCAGCGTCCCGAGAATCGCCCCGCGAAAGCGATAGCAGGCAGATTCTCTTTCGCGGCCTTGTACGCCTTCGCCCCTTTCGTCTCGCGCACTTTGCGAACGTGAACGATTGCAGGGGACCAATGCCCAGCCCGGATGCGTTCCAGATACTCGCGCATCGGTAGGTCATTGTCTGGCGATTGTTCGCGCCCGGCATGGCACGTTGGCCACTGACTGACAATCGCGTCGAGCGGGTGCGTAGTCCGCCCCGAGTCCGCATTCTCGGCCTGCGCGGGCGAACGTGTGAGCGTGGATGTAGTCGGAGCACTCACTAGCTGCCCTCTCGCTCAAAGTGCGCGTTGAGGTCAGAGACCAACCAGACACTGCACTTGCCGATCTTTCGCGGCGCGGGAAAGTCGCCGCGTGCGACGGCGGAGTACAACGCGCTGCGGCTGATTCCGTAGCGTTCGGCTACCTCGTTGGCCCGTAGGCCGTCGCGTGTGGGTGTTGCCAGTTCTTTCGTGGTTGTCATGTTTTCACCTCGCCCGTTATTGTGTGGCATGGCGAAAACGCCCGTTGCGTTTGCACGGGGACATTGCAGATTGTGGCGCTACTGAATCGGCCGCACGCCCGCCACGTGGGCGGGGACAAGTTTATTCAGAATTTCAGCGGGCGTTGCGTTTGCGCGGCTTGGTGGGCTGCATAGCCGCATCCAGGGCGCGGCTAACGCTGGACTTGTTGACATTGAACACCTTGCCGACTTGCCCCATCGATAACCCCTCGTCGTCGGGGTCTTCCGGGTCGCGGACCACTTCTAACAGCAGTGGCTTCATGCGCTTCCAGGCCGCGCGTAGTTCATCGTTGGCGTCGACTAGGGTTTGGTCGAGAGCTCCGGCAAAGGCAACCGCCCGCTCAGTGACGTCGACGCGGACTTCCACTGCGCTGAAGTAGCCATTGGCATTTGCCGCCGGCAAAGGCGGCGTCGCCCAGTCTTCAGAAGCGGCCGCGCGGCAGACCAGCTCCGCCGGGGAGTACGCAGGAAGTTCCGTGCCGATGCTGATTAGTTCTCGCACGGCAGCCAACATCGCGGAGATGTACTGCCACTCGTTACTGATAAGGTCCGCGTAGTGCGACGGATCGGCTGTCTGCCAAACTTGAATCGCTCGCCGTTTCGCATCCGTGCCCCCAGCCTTCAGCGCGACGATCATGTCGTCAAGGTTCTCAGGCAAGTGCAGATGTTCCGTGAGCGACGATAGGTCGGCGCCAGCCTTCAGCGCGTTGTTGTCCATTGCTCTGCGAATGCCCTTTGCGCGGCGCTCAATCTTGGCTGGTGTTGATCGGCTGGGGCCGGTGTCCGCTCGCCCAGTGGGCTTGGGTTTGGTAAGCTCAGGGTCCATCGTCTGCTCCATCTAAGCAGGTGATAGTGGGGCCGCCGGTGTGCAACCACCGCGCGGCCCGTTCATTCTAGCACACAGCCGCGACACAAACGGTGTGAGCAAGTTGTGGGAACCCGAGAGCGTCCACAGGCCCTTACACAAGCCCGCCGGACGCGGGCGTGCGGTGCGTCAGGAGAGGGGTTGAGCCCCGCTCGGTCGCTTGCCCTACTTCACTACTATTTCACAAGTGGACCCGGCCCCGTACTTTGATTTCATGGTGGAAAATCTAGCAGAGGAGCCGACATGGAGAATCCCATCAAGGAATTGGAGAAGCTTAGTAACGACGCTGCATCAATTGCCGAGTCTGAGGCGTCGGTGTTTCATGATCGACAGAAGAACGTGCCATTCCCTTCCATATCAGGTACCGACTTGGGTGTGGTCAGGCTCAGAGCGCTACTCTATGAGCTCCAAGAGAAGCCGTTGGAGGGAGCCGACGCGAGTACACTGGTCCGGATTCTCGGATGGGTGCTGCATGATCGCAAGAAGCGTATCAATGCCCCTTCATGGGCTAGGTACGTAATCGACATCAAGTTCCTGCGCGAACATGCCTCGTCCTATCCTAGGAGCGCTGCTGGCTGGCTGGACTCCAAGGATTCATCGCAGTTGCTTCTCAGTCTGTTTGATGACAACGCCAACTCCGCGCTCAGAACATTGGATGAGGGAAACATGCCTGCGCCACACGAACTGGACATGTTAATCCAATGGACAGCGCGCTTGTTGGTCTACTGCGTGTGGCGGTATGGTGAGGACATCGGCGGACAGTGGAAGGAATTGGGTCTTGCTCTTGATGAACACACGAAACCTGATTCTGCCTGAGCTTCGCCAATTCCTATGTTTCGGCGCGTGCGTTTGCAGCCATGATTACACAGGCCCGCCGGTTGCGGGTTTTCAAGGCGTCAGGGGCGGGTGCGTGGCCCGCTGTACGCCTCATGGGGCCGTAGTGCTAGTGCCGCCATCTTCGGTCGGTGCATAGTAGGTCGTGCCTGCTATGTCCCGTTCATGCACAACACCGGGATGCTCAGTCCATGGACCCTCCCACGAAGGGGGCTTGTGCTTGACCTTGCCACGGCGCGTCACAACCCGATCTGGCAACTGAGCTTCCGCGAGAAGCCCGTCGGAGATGTAGGTTATCTGGTGGTGCGATACGTTTCTTAGTTGGCGTATGTAGCCACTTTCGTTGTCCCCCGGCGGAGTGGGACTGGCCCTAGGAATCACCGACACTATCTCAGTGGCGGTTCGCTCTTTGACGATGTGCATGGCCCGAACAAGGTCTGTGTCGCCGGAAACAACTACAGCCTTTTCATAACGGTTCTGAACTGCATCCCAGAGTAGGTCCGTCGCTAGGTTCACGTCGGAGCCCTTCTCCTCAGTCACATAGACTCGCCTGAGCACGTATCGTCCGTCCGGCAGTGGTTCTTTGGCGACCTTATCTTCAAAGGTCGTCCGCATCTTACCCTCTATCAGCTCCAGTCGTTCCAGTGTGCGGAGGGCAGAAAAGTACGTGTTTTGGCGGTCATGCGACCCGCGATCCCATGGTGGTGATTTGACAGCAGCGTAGTAGAGGTTGACCTGGGCGACCGTGTCTTGGGTCAACAGTAGATCGGCAAACTTAACGAGGTCTAGCCATCGAAAGCGCGATCGGCGCAGTCGCTTGTAGTAAAGGTTCAGCGCATCGATATAGACACACGTATTCAAGCACACACTCTAGAGGGAAAAAGCGAAGGCTGCCATCGGCAGCCTTCGCGCCTGGCTCGGTCGAGCGAGCCTAGGCTTTTACATCTGGGGGCAGTGTAACACATAGGCGCGACAACTCAATCTGGTGCTTTTTACCTAGTGTTGGGTATCGGCGTTCCCGCTACGAGTTCTTCAGGGCACGCACAACCTCCGCCACGATTTCTGACCGGACTTGGGCTGGAGAGACCTCCGCGCCCAGTATTTTGTTGCACTTGGGGCAGCTCAACACCAGCGCTTCGGAGTTTGGCCGCTCGTACATACCGGACTTTGAAGGAATGAACTGGTGGACTACTTCCGTGATACCCGAGTTGCAGTAGCCGCAAACAATGCGATCCATGACATACCTCCCTTTCGACGTTGGCAGGATAGCTTCAGTGTCAATGCTGCGAAGCACTTCGTATCAGTCTTCACACACTCGTTTACACAACCCCTCCCCAAATGCCATGGAGCCCGCCAGATAGCGGGCTCCAAAAACAAACGGGGAGGGCTACACACCCTCCCCGCTCCCGGGGCGGAGGGAAACCGAGGCGCTTCCCCCCTAACTGCAAAATGTCGCTAGATGTCTGCGTTTGAGCGCAGGGCGTGAGGGAGTCCGGACGTGAACTCGCCCACGCTGCGCGCTCTGCTGAGCGCCGCTTGCTGCCATACGGTTTTGGGTGGGGTTTTCGACGGGCCTGGACGTGAGCGCTTCGCAAAACACCTGCGCCCCGGCCTCGCTTCTTGCATCCCCCCTCTCAAGAACAACCGCCTTGCCTGGTCCGGACGTACCGGTCCCTTCGCGGAATCTCTCCGCCGTGGCAATTCCTCGATTGTCCCCGGGAGTTGAACGATTCGGGTCGAAGGGCTTTCCGTGCTCGGTTGGCGTCTTCGGGTCCTGTCCTCGTTACCCCAATACAAACGACCACCGTGTTTGCTGGTTCATCGGTCTGACAAATATTTTGCAGGAAAAATGACAGGTGGATGACTGACGCCCCCCGCGAGGCAAACTGGGCACATGCACGCGGTAACTTTCAACGGCGTCAATCGAACCCTGCAGGCCGACGACGGCGAGAACCTCCTGACGCTGGCCCAGCGCAACGGGCTGCACATCGACAGCTCGTGTGGCGGCAACGGCAGTTGTCACCAGTGCCGCGTACTGATCCACGATGGGCGCGAAAACTTCAGGCGCGCGGGCAAGGCGTGCGAGCCGCGCCACAAGCTCGGCGTTGAGCCAGTCTATCTTGCGTGCCAGGGCGGCGTGTTCGGCGACATGACTGTTGAGCCCGCGCCGGTGAGGGCATTGGGCGACCGCCCGAACGCGTCATTGATCGGCTGGAGCGCCGGAGGCACGCCGCGCTCAAGCGTCATCATTGACCCCGGCAGCTACACCGGCGCGGCTTATCAGTTAGACGACGACGGCAACTTCATCGCAGAAGAAGGCTTCGCAACGCAGCAGGCACCTGCGCCAACGCCGGGGCAGGTTGTACTTGGTGAGGATGTAACCTACGCCGACGCGCTGAGCGCGGGCACCAGCCATTTGCCCGACAGTCGGCGCATCGTGCTCGACTTTGCGGGGCGCATCGCTGCCTGTGTGGGCGACTCTGTTGAACTGCACGCTGTACCGACAAACGCTTTCATTGGCAACATGCCCCACGTGGCCGGGGCGATTGATTCTGTCCAATGGTCGCCGTTGAAAACACGCACGGTCATCACGACCGTAGACGGGAAGGCACCCGCCGGGTTGTGCGCGGCCGGGCTTCTGTCCTGCGTGCATGCGTTGATGCAGGCCGGCATGTGCAACTCGGACTTGCAGCTTCTTGAATCGCGTTTCACAACCCGGGTGAACGGTCAGCTTGCAGCGTTGCTCGTTAGCTCGAATGTCGAAGCGCAGTCACCCCACGGCCAGATCTATTTGAGCGAAAATGCAATCGTGGTTTCCCAGTCACAACTGAACGTGATCCGCGACGCGGCCAAAATGCTATGTCAGCGGCTGGACGCGCTGGATGCGGATTCGTTGCTGGTCGTCACCGGCGATTTCGGGACGTATGTGCCGACAGACTTGATTCGCGCACTCGGCGTACACGATGGCGAGATCGAGTTCGTACCGCACGCAGCCGCGCTTGGTGCGGCTCGACTGACGGTGTCGGCTTCCGGGCGATGAGCTATTGCACCGTCGCGGCGTCTGCCGCGACCACAGACAGGATTGTCTGTGCCACCCAGTTTGCTGCAGTGCTTACGCGTCAGCTAAATCGCTGTCATACCGCCGTCTACGGGCAGAATGACGCCGGTGATCCATTCCGCATCGGTGCTGGTGAGAAACAGTGCCGCCGCCGCAACGTCTTTCGGCAGCCCGATAGCCTTCAACGGGTGCACGTGTTCCATGGCCGTGCGCCACTCCTGATAGCCAAGCTCACCCTTGTTGAAGTCCTGCATCGGCGTATCGACGACACCTGGACAGATCGCGTTGAAGCGAATGCCGGCCTCGGCGAAGTCGATCGCGCAGCAGCGGGTGAAGGCGTCCAGCCCGGCCTTGCTAACAGCGTAGGGCAGGGTCTGCTGTTCGATCTTACGCCCCATAGTGCTTGAAATGTTCAAGACGCTGGCACCGCGCCCGGCAGCCTTCAGGTGGTGAATGCAGGCGTTCGTCAGCAGGAACACGCCGCGCAGGTTGGTGTTCATGACGCGATCCCACTTTTTGAGAGTCGCGGTTTCGACGCTGCCGCCTTCGTAAATGCCGGCGTTGTTCACCAGCACGTCCAGCCCGCCCAGCAGCGCGTCGCTTTTCTCGACCATGGCCTGGACGTCTTCTGGGTCGCTTATGTCGCACTCAATGAAATGGATCTCGCGGTCTTTGCCGCTGAGGTCTTCTACGGTTTTCTTCAACGGTCCGTGGCGTCGCCCGCAGATGACCACGCGTGCGCCTTCATCAAGGAATGTATGCGCAATTTCGCGTCCGATGCCGGTGCCGCCGCCGGAAATGAGTACCCGCTTGCCGCTTAGCTTGTCGCCCATGTCTGCCCCACTTATGGCCTGTGACCAATAAAGCAAAGCAACGCGCGATTGCGAGTGTTACCCGTCTTTGTGCTCAACGGTTACGGTTGTCGTGATGCCACCGTGTGCGTGGAACGCGCCAATCAGCTTCAGGTATTTCGGTTGCAGGGCCGCGATCAGGTCTTCGGCAATGCGGTTCGTGACGGCCTCATGGAAGATGCCCACATTGCGCCAAGCGTGGATGTAAAGTTTGTAGGCCTTCAGTTCAACGCACTTGGCGGCTGGCACGTAGATGAGCGTCATGTTTGCGAAGTCGGGGTGGCCGGTCTTCGGGCAGACGCAGGTGAACTCGGGCGCATCGATGCGGATCTCGAAGTCACGTGTCGGGTTCGGGTTATCGAATGTTTCCAGTGAGTCCGGCTTCGGTGCTGGGTCGGTCGCCATTGTCATCTCATCGAGTATCGGTTGCTTCGCGCAAACTGCGGGCAGGCCTGTCTATTTCCTGTCTTCGCGGAATGACGGGAATGAGCCCGTGGAGTCGAGCTTCAGGGGGCCCACGCCGTCTACGCGGATGTTGCCGGGGCTCACGAAACCTACGCGACGTAGACCGTCGGCGCCGTTCTGTGGGCGGCTGGCGTACTTGACGCCGCGGTTCCAGACTTGCTCAGTGAACTTGTTTACGTTGTCGACGCTGATCTCAAGGTGCATGTTGTGGGTGCGGTTCTTCTCGCCTTCACAAGCGTAAATGCGCAGGACGAACTTGCCGGTGTCGATCTGGCGAGTCGTTTCGTCAACGACCATGGCCGCCGAGTCATAGATGCGCGCGAAAAAATCGGCGTCTTCAACCGGGTTCGGCACATGGATTACGACGTACTGTTTTCCGGTTGGTGCGGCCATGACAGATTCCTCTGGAGGCGCTTTTTACAAGCTTCCGGGCCGCTCGCACGTCAATTTCATGGATGGTTTGTTGCCTCCGACGAGCAATTCCGGTGGCGCAAACCCGCGAAATCGGGCAGATTGAAGGGCTGACAGGCGTTCTGACAGGACATGGTGACCGACAACACACTAGCAAAAACACCCTTAGACGGGCCATCTGACACCCGCAACCGCCGACTGCGCGACCTGCGCATTTCGGTTACAGACCGCTGCAACCTGCGCTGCACCTACTGCATGCCCGCCGAGGTTTTCGGCCCGGACTATAAGTTCCTGCCGCGCAGCGAGATTCTCGACTACGAAGAACTCGCGCGACTTGCCCGTGTCTTCGCCGGCCTGGGTGTGAGCAAACTACGAATCACCGGCGGCGAACCGCTGTTGCGGCGTGACCTGCCTGACTTCATTCGCATGCTGCGGACCATTCCGGGTATCGACGACATCGCGCTTACGACAAACGGTATCCTGTTGCCCAAGATGTCCGAATCACTCAAGCAGGCCGGGTTGGATCGCGTGACGGTCAGCCTCGACAGCCTCAATGATGAAACCTTCGGCAAGCTGAACGGGCGTGGTGTCGGTGTAAAGCCGGTGCTTGAAGGCATCGAAGCGGCCCAGCAGGCCGGCTTGGGGCCGGTGAAGGTCAACATGGTTGTGCAGCGTGGTGTGAACAACCAGGACATTCTGCCGATGGCCGAGCACTTCCGGGGTACCGACACGGTGCTGCGCTTTATCGAGTTCATGGACGTCGGCACGACGAACGGTTGGCGCATGGACAAGGTTGTGCCGTCACGCGAGATCAAGCAATTGATCGACCAGAACTGGGCGCTTGAGTCGGCCGAGCCGAACTACCCGGGCGAAGTCGCTCGCCGCTGGCGCTACAAGGACGGCCGGGGCGAAATCGGTTTCATATCCAGCGTAACGAACACGTTCTGTGGCGACTGCACCCGCGCCCGGCTGAGCGCACGCGGCGAGTTGTACACCTGCCTGTTCGCCGGAACGGGAACCGACCTGCGGGCACCGATCCGCGAGGGCAAATCCGACGCCGAATTGGTTGAACTAATCACCAACGTCTGGAAACGCCGCGACGACCGCTACTCAGAAATTCGAAACGAGAACACGACGAACCTGCCCAAAGCTGAGATGTCCTACTTGGGTGGCTAATCCGTGGGGCAGGCTGCCAGCCTGCCCCTACCATCGCTCAACAAGCTTCGCTGGCAGGCTGGAAGCCTGCCCCACGCGCCAGCACTGACACGGACCTCCTTCCACGCTATATTCATCACTCTATGGCGGGGACTCGCGACGAACCGGAAGACCTGAAGGGGCTTACACTTGGCAAGTGCAAGCTGCTGGAGCGCATTGGCCAAGGCGGCATGGGGCAGGTCTACAAAGCCCTTCACATGGGGCTTGAGAAGCAGGTGGCCGTCAAAGTCCTGCCGCGCGAACTTGCGCGCAATGAAGTTCTGCGCGAACGCTTCATGAATGAGGCCCGCATGGCCGGGCAGCTTGAACACCCGAACATCACACCCGTCTACGCCGTCGACGAACACGAAGGGCAGCCGTACATCGTCATGCAGCTTGTGGATGGCGTGCCGGTCAGCCGCTTGGTGTCGCGACAAGGCGTTGACCCATTGCTGGCCGTGCGGATTGCCGCCCAGGCCGCGCGGGGGCTGGCTTACGCGCACCGGCGCAAGCTTGTGCATCGCGATATCAAGCCGGACAACCTGCTGATTCTGAACAACGGGCGCGTCAAGATTTCCGACTTCGGTGTAGCCGCGGCGATGGGAAGCGACGCCAGTTCGGGGCATTCCGGCAGCCCGCCCTACATGAGCCCGGAACAATGCCGCGGAGAGCCTGTGGATGGGCGCAGCGACGTTTACAGCCTTGGCGTAACGCTGTACCTGCTGCTCACCGGGCGCCGTCCGTTCCTGGGTGAGACCTCACAGGCGCTGATATTGATGCACCAGCAAGACGAGTTCCCACCCCTGGGTGAGCTTCGTCCCGGGCTGCCGCGCGAGCTTGAGCGCATCGTCAATCGCATGCTCGCCAAAAGCGCCGACCAGCGCTATCAGGAAGCCAGTGAACTGGCCGAAGACCTGGAGGCCGCCGCCGAGCTCATTCGCGGGCTGCGCCGGCGCACTGTCAGCATCCCCCGCGGCGGCGAGAGCGGTATCTACAAAATGGCACGCCAGGCCGCCGAGGCCGCCAGCGAAGAACTGGATCGGAACGAAACGATCGAGCTGGCAATTCTGTCCATGACCACCCAGGTCGAAAATTCGGTGACTGACGCGCAGGCCGCCATGAAGGTCGCGCGCTACGACGACGCGCTGAAACAGATTGAGCAGGCCATGCGCCTGAAATCGAATGACCCGCGCCTTTTTCTGCTGCGTGGGCATGTGTTCCGCAAGCAGCGCAAGATGAAGGAAGCGCTCGCTGACTACGAGATGGCGGTGAAGCTAAACCCCGAAGACCCGCGCGCAAGAAGCTTTCTCGGTAGCCTTCAACGCATGGCCGGTGACCTTTCGGGCGCCCGCGAGAACCTTACGTACGCGTTAAAACTGAAC
>JAGQRE010000072.1 GCA_020425695.1 Planctomycetota bacterium | reverse complement strand
CAGTTTCCCGGCTGGTTCTCAAATACTCCGGCGCAGGTTGTGCCGCACTTGGGGCACTTGCCGTTTTCTAGGTTCCATTCCAGCAGGTCGTACCAGTCACGCACGATCAGCGGCGAATGGCACTGGTGGCAGAGCGTTGTGTCGCCGTCGCGGTCATGGACATTCCCGGTGTAGGCATAGCGCACACCGGCCTGAATAGCGATCTTGCGGGCGCGTTCAAGCGTGCTGGGCGGTGTGTCGGGCGTGTCCATCATCTTGAAGTCGGGGTGAAAAGCCGAGAAGTGCATCGGCACGTCCGGCCCCAACTCACTCACAACCCAGTCGCACATGCGCTTCAGCTCATCATCGCTGTCGTTCTTGCCGGGGATAAGCAGCGTCGTGGTTTCAAGCCACGTGTCAGTCTCGTGCTTGATGTACCTGAGGGTTTCCAGCACAGGCGCGAGTTCACCGATGCAGACCTTCCTGTAGAACTCTTCTGTAAAGCCCTTCAGATCGACGTTGGCGGCGTCCATGTAGCGGTAGAATTCCTCGCGTGGCCCGGCGCACTGGTAGCCGGCCGTGACGGCGACTGTCTTGATGTCGCGTTCATGGCAGGCCTTGGCCACGTCGATCGCATATTCGTGGAAGATGATCGGGTCGTTGTAGGTGAAGGCTACGCTGCGACAGCCAAGCTCAGATGCGGCTTTGGCGATCACGTCCGGCTTGGCCTGGTCGGTCAGGGTGTGAACTTCACGGCTCTTGCTTATGTCCCAGTTCTGGCAGAAACGGCAGCCCAGGTTGCAGCCTGCGGTGCCGAAGCTGAGGACCGGCGTGCCGGGCAGAAAGTGGTTGAGAGGTTTTTTCTCAATGGGATCGATACAGTAGCCGCTACTACGCCCATAGGTCGTCAGGACGATTTCATCGCTCTGATTCGCGCGCACGAAGCAGAAGCCGCGCTGCCCGTCACGCAGTTTGCACTCACGCGGGCAGATGTCGCACTGCACCCGCCCGTCTTCGAGCTTGTGCCAGTACTTGGTGCTGACGGTAAATTGCGGGTTGAACTGTTCGGTCATGGCGGCGACCTAGTTCTGGAAGATCGGCAGGTACCCTCTAGGGATGCTCAGGATCAGGCAGGCCATCGCTGTGGCGAAGGCATTCTTCTCCGGGTCCCAGCCGCCGATTTCGTCCGTCCATGCGCCGTTGTCGTGCTGCAGCTTCAGGAAGTGCTTGCGGTTAAGCTTGTTCCACTCGTTCCAGGTTCGTGGGCTTACGTACTGGTACTGGTACATGGCTTGTGCCGCGTAGTAGTGCCCGTACCAGAAGCCGTAATCGCACAGGCGGGTGCCGGCCACAAGCCAGCCTGATTGGCGGTCCGGACGGTTGTCGCGGATGAACTCGATGCTGCGGTTCAGGTCAAGCGTAACGCGCTGTCCGGTTGGGCCCATGTACGTGTGGCTGCTGTATTCGCCAAGACTCTGCAGGGCTACAACGCCTGCTGCGGTCAGCGGGAAAGTGCTGCGGTCGTCCCAGTCAATCTGGTACTTGAAGCTGCCCGGGTAGCGGTAGTGGTTGTAGCTCTGGCGCACGTAGTCCTTGGCGGCCTCAATGGCGTTCTTCGGTACCAGTACCCCAACGTTGCTGGCGGCACGCAAGGCCTGCAACTGGCAAACACAGATCGACATATCGCTGTCGAGTTGGTCCGGGATGTAGCGCCATGACCCCTGACGGTTCTGCGACTTCACGATGAAACCGATGGCGTTACGCAGGTGGCTCAGAACGACGGGGTCGCGCGTCTGGCCATAGACTTCAGCCAGAAACATGCTGCAAAACGCGTGGCTGTACATGCGTGTGCCGTAGGCACTGGTCCAGCCGGTGTCGCGGTCGATGTTCGAGAGCACAAACGCCAGGCCGGCAGCAACGTGGCGTCGGTATTCGCCGCGGTCGGGCGTGTGCCCGGCCGACATAAACGCCATGCACGTGATGGCCGTGACACCCAGGTGCGGCTTGCCGATGCCGTCGATGTTGCGCTGGTAGTTGTTGCCTAGCTTGTTGCCGACGTCGTTACTCCATGAACCGTCGGGGTTCTGGATCGTGGCAAGTTGCTTCAGCCCCTTTTCAACGGCTACCTGCACCTCCAGGTCTTCGGCGGTGGGGCGTGGGTCACGAACCGGCTCACTGCCGTCGCGTGGGCCGAACTCAGGCGAGTCCTGCGCAATCGCGCCGGCGAATGTGGCTGCCAGGATCATCAAGGCTGCGAGGATGCGTCGTGCCATCCGGTCAGACCTCCGCACTATTCCTTGGCGGGTAGGGGCCCGCCGGGGTTTCCACAACAGTATACGAACGAGCCGCCCATTTCGTTACCCCAACCCGGGTAGAACACGTGAACCGGTCGGGGTATTCTTTCGTACATGGATCTTCTCGCGAATCTTAACCCCCAGCAAACCGAGGCCGTAACGACGATAGACGGCCCTCTGCTGGTGCTGGCGGGGCCGGGTTCGGGCAAGACGCGGGTGATCACGACTCGCATCGCGTACATGCTTACGCAGGGCATTCCGGCCTGGAAGATTCTTTCCATGACGTTTACCAACAAGGCGGCCGCTGAAATGCGCCGCCGCGTTGAGCGATTCGCCAGCGTGGACGAGCTGCAAATCAGCACATTTCACAGTTTCGGGGCGTGGTTGATGCGCCGCGAGTCACTGGCACTAGGTTTCCAGCGCAACTTCAGCATCTACGACACCGATGATCGTGACAGTCTCGTGCGGCGCATCATGAAAGAGCTGAAGATTGACACGGCATTCGTGACCGCGAGCGCTGCAGGCTACGCCATCAGCGACGCCAAGAACCGTGCCATCGACCCGGAGACCTATCGTGCAGGTGCCTATGACGTTCAGTCGAAGGCCGTCGCGGACATCTACAGCCGCTACGAGAAAGCCTTGGTCGAAGCACAGGCAATGGACTTTGACGACCTGCTGGTGAAACCGCTGAAGCTTTTCACAGAGCATCCGGACGTGCTGGCCAAGTACCGCGGGCGCTTCAGCCACATCATGATCGACGAGTACCAGGACACGAACACGATTCAGTACCGCGTCTCGCGCTTGCTGGCACAGGAAAGCAAGAACATCTGCGTCACCGGCGACCCGGACCAGAGCATCTATTCGTGGCGCGGGGCGGACATCAAGAACATCCTGAACTTTGAGCGCGACTTCCCGGATACCAAAGTTGTTGTGCTGGGGCAGAACTACCGCAGCACGCGCAACATTGTTCGGGCCGCTGATGCGTTGGTCCGTCACAACGTGGCGCGCAAAGACAAGCACCTCACGACTGACAACGATGAAGGCGCGCGCATCACCGTCTTGAAGTGCCAGACCGAAACGCATGAGGCACGGGCGGTCAGTGCCCGTATTGAGACCCTGCGGCTTGAGAACGGCGTCAGTTACGGCGACATCGCCATTTTCTATCGCACGAACGCGCAGTCACGTGCCCTTGAGCAGGCCTTGCGCGAGCGCACCGTGCCGTACCAGATGGTGGGGGCCGTGAGCTTCTACCAGCGCCAGGAAATCAAAGATGTGCTGGCCTACCTGCGGCTGATACTGAACCCGCGTGATCCCGTAGCGTTTGCCCGCGCACTGACGCGCCCTTCGCGTGGTGTTGGCGAAGGGACGATCAGCAAGCTTCGTGAGGCCGCTTTGAAGCACGACATAACGTTGTTGGAAGTCGCCAAAGACCCGAAGGGTTTCGGTGTGGCGCGGGTACCAAAGAAGGGCGCAGCGGCACTTGCCGAGTTTGCCGGCATGTATGAGCGGCTGTTGGCCGGGAATCTGTACCCGATCGAGTCCGTCGTAAAGACCGTCGTGGACGAGTCGGGCTATCGCCGGGCGCTGGAAACGGACCTGGACCCGCGCGCCGCTGATCGGTTGGACAACGTGAACGAGCTGCTGTCGGACGCGCGCACCAAAGAAGAAGAGAATCCGGAACTCGACCTCAGTGCATGGCTTGAGCAGATTGCCTTGGCCAGCGACACGGACAACCTCGACATGCAGGGCGAGGCCGTGAAACTGATGACGTTGCACAGTGCCAAGGGGCTGGAGTTTCCGGCGGTCTTTCTTACGGGGCTCGAAGACAACGTGCTGCCGCATGCCCGTAGCATCCAGGGCGACGGCGACATCGAGGAAGAGCGCAGGCTTTGCTACGTCGGCATCACGCGTGCCCAGCAACATCTGACGCTCAGTCTGGCGCGGCACCGCGAAGCATTTGGGCGTAGTCAGCGCAACGCGCCAAGCCGCTTCCTGAATGAGATCCCGCCGGAGCTTACACAGGTGGACGATCAGGCCGCGACTGCCAGCGGCTACGGCATGGGTGACTTCAACGCATGGTTTACCGGGCGAGCGGGTGTGAAGCCGGTCTCACGTGAGAACGACGACGATGACCCGTTTGACTTCTCCGATGCGCCTCCCATTGAGGATGGGCCGGCCGATCATCTCGCTGCCGACAAACCAAGACCGCCGATCAGTGCACCGGCTGCCCCGGGCGATCTAAAGAACGGCGACCGCGTCAGGCACGCTGTGTTTGGTGTGGGTAAGGTGCTGGAATTGGGTGGCTCCGGGCGCATCAAGGTGCACTTTCAGGGCTGGGGTGAAAAGAGCCTCGCGTTGGAGTTCGCGAGGCTCGAAAAGCTTTAGGGATGTGGCGTGGGCTTACTTCTCGCCCAGTCCTTCTTTGAGTTTCGTGATCTCAGCCTTGTGGGCCTCCTGGGTCTTCTGCTTCACGGCCAGCTTTTTCTTCAAATCAGCGGCGAACTCCTTATCGCCGCTGTCTTCAGCAGCTTCGATTGCGACAATCATGAACTGAATCCGTTGCTCAAGTGCCTCGGAACCCGTTGCGAGGTCTTCCAGTTCGTCCTTCAATTCGGCGTCGTTCAGGTCTTCCAGCGGCTTGCGAACATAGATGGTTTCAACGAGGTCAACGACTCGAAGGTCAGCCGTTTCGCATATAAGCACAACGACAGTGCGCGGTGGCAGGTCTTTCAGTGCGATGGAAACCGTGCTGTCGTAGTCCGGCCCAGCGTCATAGACAATGTCCAGCCCGCTGCGTTTCTGGATGTCGATGAGTGCCAGGCTGATGGGCTTGTCGTCATAGGTCACGCTGATCGGCTTGTCCGGGTCGACGTCGCGCTCGGCGGTGCTACCTCCATCGCCTGCCCGAATGATGATGATTTCGCCGTCTTCGACCATGTTCAGCTTGTTTGCTTTGCAGATGGAACGGATGGCGTCTTTCGGGGTGACGTCTTTAAACATGACCGTCAGTTCAACGCTTATCTCGCCTTCGACAATGATTTGAAGCCCGGACTGCTGTGCGATGAAGTGCATGACGGTGTGGATGTCTTTCTTGACGAAGTCCAGCGAGATCAGAGCGCCTTCGTCTCGTGCGTCGTCGCCCTTACCTTCTTTCTTCTGCCGAAGTGTTTCTTCGAGTATCTTCAGGCTGTGCTTGAGTTCGGCCAGTCTCTTCGGGTTTTCCGAAGGGTCCTGCTCCGCCGCAGTTACTTCCTTTCGGGCAGTTTCTACCAGCGTTTCCCATTCGGTGATCTCATGTGAAAGCAGCTCGGCCCGGGCGTCTTGTAGCTTCTTGAGTGCGAGTTCCTTTTCGGCGATGTCCTCCTCGACGCCTGAGTCCCTGGCCCGCAGAAGCTCAACTTCGGCGTCCTTGATTTCTTTCAGCACAGAGTTCAATTTCTTCGTGATACGGGCGAGTTTGCCGTGCTCCGATGTATCTGCATTGTCATCTTTGGAATCGTCGTTCTTGCGATCAGCGTCTTTGACGCTTTCACTTTTCTGCGCGTGCAGGGGTTGCCCGTCTACGACCGCGCTGCCGATCAAGATGCAGACAGCCATCCCGCCTACTTTGATCCAGTTTCCTGATAGCATCTCGTTCTCCACTCCGTTTTGCCGCAGCCACTCTTGATGGGCTTGCAGCTCTGTTTCGTCGGGGATTTCGCCTACCTTGACCAACGCTCGGCCATTCACTTGCTCAATGCGCGAGTCACCGGCTGTGGCCACAGGGGCTCCGGTTTCCAGCACGTACCAACCACTCTCAAGCTCAATCTCTTCGTCGTGCACGCGATAGCCGGTCTCACCGGAGGCCGCGACTGTCTCGGGCAGTTTCTCGTCATCTCGCGGGACCAGCAGCAGCGCGATTACGCCCAAGGCCAGTACCGCGCAGGCGGCCTGCAGCCAGAGCCAATTGCGTTTGCGAGGCAGCGTATCGTGCACAACGCTCAGTTGCGGGGCTTCAGTATCGCGTTGCAGGATTCGTTCCCGCAGATCAGCGTCGGGGCCGCCTTGGTAAAGCTCTTCCAGTGCGGATTCGAGATAGCGTTCATGGGGGTCTTTCATCGCAGCCTCCGCTCAATGCAATCTCGCAGGTGGGCTCTAGCGCGTTGCAGCAAGGTCTTTACGCCGTTGGGCTTCATGTCGAGAGCTTCGGCAATGTTTTCCAGCGAGCGTTGTTGCCCGTACTGCAGTTTCACGGCATCGCGCGCCTTGCCGACCAGCGTTTGTTCGCATTCACGAAGCGCATCCAGATACTCGTTGCCGTCACTTACACCAGCGGTCTCGGCAAAGACACGGTCGGCTTCATCGAGCGCAATTTCGTTGCCGCGACTCGTCTGCCTGCGTGCTTCCAGAAAGATGAACCGGGCAATCTTGCGCAGATAGGCGCTGGTGGATTCGTGCCCGAGATAGTCGAAGGGTTTGCGCAGGAAGACGAGAAACGTCTCTTGGGTCAGGTCGTCGGCTTGGCTGCGGTCACAGCCCATGAACCGCAGGTAGCGCCACACGCCAAGATGGTGGCGGCGCACGAGTGTTTCGCGGTCAAGCTGTTCAGCCATCGACAAAGCTTCCATGTCCCTTAACCGGGACAAGAAGGCCGGGGCTATTCAGCTTAATGAAAAAACTTCGATTACCGCAGAGTCAGGTCAACTTGTTTGCCGTTGCGCAGGACGCGAATGCTGAGCATGCGCGGGTCGAGACTCCAGCCGAGGGCCTTGGCGAACTCGTTCTCGTTGCGAACATTTGTGCCGTTGACCTCGACGATTACGTCACCGGTACGCAGATCAAGCTGAGCGGCGATGGTTGACTGCGGGGCGCCCCCGGCATCCTTCAACAGGGCAGGGATCGTTTCATCGACGCGCAAGGCGGCGCCGTCCGAGATCCCAAGCATGCGGGCCTCAGACAACGGCAGGGCGCTTACCAGCGCGCCGAACTGATAGAAGGCGCCGGGGTCGCCCCCAAAGTCTGCAAACTGGGCCGCGCGCTTCTGCGCGTCGGTTGTGACTCTCGCACGGAGTTCAGTACCGGGCACCAATGTGCCGCCGCTTACACTGACGCGCGATTCGAACACGCCGACAGCGATCACTCTGACGCGCGTGTTTTGGGGCCCGTCCAGCGTGTCGCCAACGCGCAACCCGTCCTTGAGACCGGCGTCAATCGTTACGCCCTCTGCGTTCTCATTCCGAACGGTGCCCACAATCTCAGGCCAGGCGCGGTCGTGACGTATCACCACAGCCCTGCGGTCAGTGTCCGGCGCGGGGTCGTCCTTGTCACTGACCAGCGGCGGGGTGTTTGGCGTTGTCTGGTTCGGCGGCGTGCTGAGCACCACGAAAGCGATTGCCACTGCTGCGGCAGCGCCAACGAGTGGCACAAGCCAGCGCATCGTGAACAGCCGCCCCCGTGGCGCAGGGGTTTCAGCCGCACGCAAGCGAGCCATCACGGCCTGAGCACCGGCCCGGCTGTCGGGTTGTGGCGGCGCGTGCTTGGCCAATAGTGCAATCAACTCGCGCCCTTCAGGGGTCTGGTCGAAGCCGGAATCCGGATCGTTGTTCATGCGATTGCGTCCTTACTCTGGCTTTCGATGATTTCCCGCAAGCGTTTGAGACCTCGGCATACGCGCTGGTACAAAGCGGCCGCACTCACGCCGGTACGGTTAGCCATCTCTTCGTATTCGAGCTCTTCCCAGTAGCGCATCAGCAGGGCCTCGCGCATGTCTTCCGGGATTTCGCCCAATGCTGCCAGCAACTGTTCTTTCTCTTCATCTGCAATCAGCGGCGTGTGCGGCCGATCTTCACTCTCGACTTCCGGCGTCTCAGCCACCGGCCTGATGCGCTTGTGTTTGCGTATGTGTTTCAAGGCCGTATCCCGCGCAATCCGCCAGACCCAGCTTGTAAACGCGCCCGGTTCACGCAGGCGGTCCAGCTTCTGGAACACCTGAACGAACGTCTCCTGAGCAATTTCTTCGGCATCGCTGGAATTTCCCAGTACACCGTAAGCGCTTGCGTACGCAGCCCGGTAATAGCGCTCAACGAGGTGACCGAATGCTTCGTGGTCGCCTTGCTGCGCCAGCCTGATTAAAGCCTCATCGTCGGTTGCGCCGGTCACGTTTGTCCATCTGAAGGTTTCCGGCCGAACTGACTTCTGACCGGGAAAACCAAGTTAAATGAGAAATGCGCCCATTGGCCACAGAGCGGGCAAAGCCGCCTGAAGACTTTCCATCCATAGAACGTGTGAGAACCCGTTTGGTTCTGTCGCCAGCTCTGACCTCTGCCATCCGGCCCCCACACACACTATGCTGGCGCGATGGCAGATGGGAAAGACAAGGCTGAGGCCGCTGAGTTGCTTCGGCGGAAGCGGGCGGGCAACTGGTATGCAGACGGCGTAAAATTTCGCTGCCTGGCGCCGGAATGCTCTGATTGCTGCTCAGGTAAACGCGGTGAGGGCTATGTCTGGGTGAACGCCGACGAGATGGAGGCGATTGCCGGGTATCTTGGCCTGGAGTTCGACAAGTTCACCCGGACGTTCATACGGCAAATCGAATGGTCATTTAGCCTGATCGAGAAGCCGAACCATGACTGCATATTCCTGAAAGACGGCGGTTGCAGCATCTATGAAGTGCGACCAACGCAGTGCCGAACCTACCCGTTCTGGCCTGACATCATGCGTGCGCCGGAAACCTGGAAGCGCGAGGGCGAGCAGTGCCCCGGCATCGGCGCGGACGCACACGTTGATGGCGCCGAAGTAGAACGACAACTTGAGACTGACATCGAGGGGCGGCGCCGAAACAGCGTCGAGTAGGCATGGGTTTGCTCTCCAGAAAAGTTGTGCTGGCGTCCGGGTCGCCGTATCGGGCGCAGATCTTGCGTGACGTGGGCGTGGACTTCGCCGTTATTGTCAGCGATGTCGATGAGTCGCTCCACCCCAAGGGTGAGCCCGTGGGATATGCCCGAGCGCTGGCTACAGCCAAGGCGCAGGTCGTCGCGAAGAAAGTCGGCGTCGGCAAGCTCGTAATCGCAGCCGACACTATCTGCGCAATCGATCAGGACATCATCGGCAAGCCCGAAAACGAAGAAGACGCAAAGCGCATGATCGCGCGATCATGCGAAACCGGGCTGCAACGCGTGATTACAGGCGTCTGCGTGATGGACACGAATACCGGCGAAGAATTCACACTGGATGAAACCAGCCTCGTCGAGATGGCCCCGGCCAGCGAAGAACAGATCACTGAGTACGTCGCAAGCGGCGAGCCCATGGGCAAATGTGGCGCGTTGTGTATCGAGAGCGGTCAGAGTTTCGTGAAGTCCTGGAAAGGCAGCTACGCCAACATCATGGGGCTACCCATTGAGCAGTTGCTGCCGCTATTGTTCAAGCTGGATGTATGACCATATCCCACAAAGACGTGAAACAGGCTTTGTTCGCGGTGTTCGATGGCGCGCTTGCCGAACATGGCTTTGAACGTTTCGATGACAAGAAGTGGATCGACTCGTCTGCTGCGCCCATCCGAAGGATGATTCAAATCAACTTCCTGAAGGGGGCGACGGTTTACCCGTGTCCCTGCTTCAGTCTGGACTTTGTGCCTCACGAGTCGGGCGCCCGGCTGCGATGGCATAGAACTCCAAAGTCCGCCATGCTGGATGTTTCGCTCGATCCGATGGATTTCGGACCCAATCCGTCAAAATACCACATGAGGTATCTATTCGGCCCGCCAGGCGAATTGAAACTGCGCAGGGTTGCTAAAGATGTGATACGTGACTTCGTACCACTATTGAACCGAGTAACCACGATCGCGGATATGGTACCTGTGGTCGAACGGCTGAAGGCATACCACGCTCGGCGGTTCGGCTTCTACAACTATGTGCAACATCCGATTGCAGCCGCGTTCATTTACGCGAAGCTCGGACAAGAAGACCTGGCAAGAGAAGAACTGGCCAAGTGGTCTCCGTTGGACAATCTGCTCATCGCGGATCGTAAACGTCTCGATCGCTTGTTCGAAGACGCGCTGCAGGAAGGTCGCACCTAGCTGGGCGGCGGTACGTCCGGTGGCGCAATGCGTGTGCTGATTCGTTTACGTTCAGCCGTGGCCAGCAGGTCTTCTGACAACATTCGCTTGGCCTGCTGGATTTCCAGCCCGATCAACTGACCGTCGTGGCCGAAATCCAGGTTGATTTCGCCGTTTACATCCAGTGGGTCGCAGGCGTGGGTGCGCGTTTTCTCGGTGTCGTCGGATAGTTGCAGGTAAGCAGTGTCCGTCTGGCGATCGTACAGAATCCGCATGGTCGGCCTCCGTGATCAAGACATGGTTAAGGGTATCACACGGAATGCTGCCGGGCGAATTTTCGCAGCTCAGGAAAGAAGCAATCGAAGTCTTCCTGAAGGGCCGTGTATTCTTCGCGCAGCACCCCCGTGGATTCATGCAACGCGACTTCCCGCCGTGCACGGCGGGACATCCCTTGCAGCACGACTTCCAGGCCTTCGATGCGCGAGTACGCCTGAAGCCAGTCGTGCTCAATCATGACCGGTGCTGCGCGTTGCAGACGTGGCGGGAGTGAATCGTGCTGGGCGACGAGCGCACTGTAGACCTTTGCTGCGAAAACCTTCAATGGTTCCCCGGCGTGCGTCTCGAAGTCGCGCGCCAGAAAGTGGTCATAGAACACGTCAATCAGCACACCGCGATAATGCCGCCACGAAGCGGGCAAGCGTGAACGGCTGCGCATCACAACAGGGTGTGAATCGGTGAACCGGTCGACGGCGCGATGCAGTTCCACGCCGGCGCGCACCTCACTGTCCAGGCTTGACACGTCAATTCCCCGAACGAAATCGCCGGCCAGATTGCCAACCAGCGCTTCCGGTGAGCCATCAGACAGGAACATGTGTGCGAGGTAGTTCATCTCATGTCGTTGAGCACGAAGCGTGAGCGAGCGGCAGCTCACACGTTGCAACTGCCGCTCGCTTACGCTTCGCGCTCCATCACCCCGTGCCATTCGAGCTCGCGTTTGATCGCTGCCAGCAAGTCGGTCGTCGGCTCATAGCCGAGTTCGCGTTCTGCCTTTGAACTGCTGTAGTGCTGACCGTATTCCAGGTGGTAGTAGCTGGTCAGCGTCAGCGCCCCTAGCTTGCCCGTCAGCAGCCCCAGCCACTCGCTGGCGTATGCGCCGAACTTCGCGAGCAACCTCGGCACAATCAGCGGGCGTTCGATGCCAGCCATTTTCGTGACCAGCTCCGCAAACTCTTTCAGGCTGACGTTGACGCCGCCGAGTATATAGCGCTCGCCGGGCGTGCCTTTCTCGAGTGCCAGCACGTGCCCTCTGGCCATGTCGCGGCAGTCAACGAAGTTCAGACGCGCGTCCACCATCATCGGCGCGAGCCCCTGAAAGAAGACGCATGCACCCGAAAGCTCTGCATTGCGGCTGCCTTCGCCGACCAGCCCCGTCGGATTCACAAGTACGGTCGGCGGGCCTTTGGGGTTGTCGCCGGTGGTCGCTTCCAGCACGCCCTGTTCCAGCGCGTACTTAACCGGGTAGTAGTTGCCGCCGCCCTGACGCTTGGGGTCGTATGGCAGTGACTCGTCTGCCAACTCGCCGTGCTTCGCAAGCCCAATCGTGCTGAGGCTGCTGGTGAAGACGGCGCGCTCAATGCCTGCTTCTTTGGCCAACTCAAAGTGGCGCTTAACCTGCGGCACCCATTGTTTCAGGTAACCGTCGAGCCGCAGGTGCAGGCCGCTCCACGGAAACGGTGCGGCGCTGTGTACGAAGTAGCGGCAGCCTTGCAGCGCGTCGCTGAGGGCCGCGTCGTTGTTCATGTCGCCGAAACGGATTTCCGCGCCTGCGTTTTCAACCTGCTTGAGGTTGCGATGGCCCTTGCTGCGGGCGAGGCAGACGAGTTCATAGCCCGCTTCAAGAAACGCGAGGGCGACGCGGCTGCCCACCGTGCCGGCCGCGCCGAGTAGCAGCACGCGATCAGCCATGGGCGCGCACGCCCTGCAAGTGGTTGGGTTTGAGCGGGTGCAGCGCGAACTTGCGCCCGGAGGAAAGCTCGATCAGCGTTCCGGCCAGCAGGTCGAGTTCAACGTCAGCGCCGTCGGTGATCGTATCTACTGGGTCACGCTGAGACGTAACGGCCACGCCACGCTCGTTCAAAAGGCGCTCAAGATAGGCGTCGCAGCCCTTGCACAGAATGACAGCGGGCAGATTCGCTAGCAGGTCTTTCGGAAGCTCATCAAGCTCGGCCCGCGCATTCAGCGTGCCCTGAAGCAACAGGCATACACCCTTAAGGCCAGCGTCCGAAGGCAGGTCATGGATGTAGCTGACATCAAGTTTGCGCAGTTTCATGCACGGGGTTTTACCACAGAGAACACGGAGCCCACAGAGTTCGCGGCAAGCCTATTTCCGTACGTCTTCCAAGTCGGCTCTATTCCGCGTCGGTCGGATTCATGGGTAATGGGTGTACAGAGGGTCTTTTAGCCTTCTTCTGCCGCGAGTGGCTCAGAGGGATGCGACTTGATGTTGACAGAGGTACGTCGGTTGGCGCCAACTACGATGTGGGCCACGCGACTCTTATACAGCACCAAAGCAGTGCACGACGTACCGATGACGAATCGGACCGTCAAGTCCATCCAGTCTCCAGCCTTCGCAGCGTACTTCACGTGGTCCAATAAGTGCCAGATCGCTTGGCACAACGGCCACGCGCACACCAACGCGAGACCAGCAATCACGTAGTCTGCGTACTTTCGAGGCGAAAGCCACGACGCGATGTGCAGCACTACTGTCAGACTTGTCACGAGTACGGCAGGCCCCAGAAGCATGGAAGTGCTGGAAAGATGCAGACCCTCAAAGGGTTGTTCGGGTGCTGGTGGGTGATGAAGCATTCCCATGGTTGCGATGAGTCCAAAGCTTAGAGCTGCCGATGAAGTAATTGAAAGGCTCAGTCGATCTCGATGTGCGGCAAGCGCCGGAATGACAGCCATGAATCCAAAAAGAAGTATGCGAATTGTTGGTGCATCCCAGATCATCTCTGCGCTGCTGAAGTTGATACTCAAAGTGATGGACAGGAATCCACTGATTGCATCAGCGGGCCCCAACAGAAACCACACGTAGAGATAGGATGCAGTCAGTCCACGAAGGAACTGGTTGACTGGATCTATGTCTGTTGAAGGCTTGGGTCCCATTCATCTAGCTTAGCGGCGGGGCCACATACAACCAAACCTACTTCACCTTGATCCAGCCTTCTTTGATCAGCAGGTCTGGTGTGGGTTACTGCATCAGAACGGCAGGCTCTATGATGGGCGTGAACGGTCGCCCGCCGGATCGACTGGTCTCTGTCGACGAAAGCCGAGCAGCGCGCGTAGACCATGGATACCAAAAGTCGCCGCGATGAGAGCAAACATAGTGAGTGACTGAGCGGTAGATTCTGCGTCCGACAGAACCCGAATGTGACTGAGGTTCGAACCGAACAGGAAGCAGCGGAGATCGACTACCGCGAGGATAAAGAATAGGACAGTTCCCGAAATCGCTAGCAGATCGAGAGGCAGACGACGGGTAAGACGGTCGCTTGCCCAGAGCCCCAGAACATAGGCCACGAACGCTATGCCAGGGCCGTAGTACAGGGGGCTGGCGAGTGTTACGACGAAGAAATCAGCAGGGACCGGGGACAGCAGAAGTCGGAAAGTCGTCAACAACGTGACTGTTGCGCCAGCCACCAGACACAACGTCCAACTGCGCTTTCCAATAGCACCCGCCAGTATCAGGATCACGCCACTAGTGCCAAACAGAGTCAGGTAGGCGTCGTTGTACCCGACACTGCTGTTCGTCCATGAGCCGCCGAGAAACTTGGCCAGTTCGGTTGAGTGGGCAGCTACTACCGCGATTGCAAGGAGTGTCAGAAGGGCACGACATCCCGCTTCTACGAAAACCAGATGGCTCTTTGCAGGGTTGGCCATGAGGCCAGTCTACAAACGCCTACTTCACCTTGATCCAGCCTTCTTTGATGTACCAGTCGGCTGTTTCCTGGATGCCTTGCTCGGGTTTGATTTCTGGTTGGAAGCCGAAGGTGTCTTTGGCTTTCTGGCCGCTGCATACCCAGTACAGCGGCAGCAACTCGCGCATTTTGTCGCTGTTGGGCAGCATCGGCTTGCGTGTGATCCACTGCATCACGTCGATGAACCGGGCGTAGCTTTTCGCCAGCCAGACAGGCGGCTTCATCATCTTGTGCTTGCTGGGCTTCAGGGCGTCGCGCACGAGTTCCATGGTCCAGGCCAGGTGGTACGGCTCGGGGTCGGTCAGGAAGAACGTTTCGCCGACGGTGCTTTCGTGCATGGCGCTTTCGACTATGCCACGGGCCAGATCAAGCCCGTGGATCATGCTGAACACGCGCTCGTCGTCGCCGAATTGCAGGCTGTAGCCTTTGGCCATCCACTGGAAGAACTCAAGGATGCCGGTGTCGCGAGGCCCGTAAACGGCCGGCGGGCGAATGATCGTAATCGGAAATTCCTTCATGAACTGGCGCGCGAACTTTTCGCCCAGCAGCTTGCTGCGTCCGTAGTACGTCTGCGGGTGCGGCAGCGATTCTTCATCGATTACGTGGCGGCTGTCCTCACACGGCCCGGCCGCGGCGAGGCTGCTGCACAGCACGAAGCGCATGACTTCGGCTTTGTCCACGGCTTTGATCGCCTGCAACAGGTTGCGCGTGCCGTAGGCGTTGACTGCGTTGAACTGCGCCTGCGTGCGCCCTTTGATCAGCCCGGCCACGTGGAAGATGTAGTCAACGTCGGCAACGGCCTTGGCTAGCTCTTCAGGCTTCTGGGTGACGTCGCCTTTGACGATGTCGTAACCCTCGCGCAGCTCCGGTATCAGCCGTTTCTCGCTGCGGACAAGCAGACGCACGGTGTGCCCGCGCGCCTTGAGAATTTCAGCAACGTGGCTGCCAATGAAACCGGTTGCACCTGTGACAAGTGATCGCATGGCGGGAGGTTAGTGTCGTTGGCGCGCAGAGACTAGAGGCCTACTCGATGATGCCCTTGCGTTTGAGATAGCGCTCAATGCACTCGCCGATTACGGGTGCGACGTCGGCGCCGTAGAGGTCGCTATTGGCGCCTAGAATCACGAAGGCCACCTGCGGATCGTCATACGGTGCGTAACCTGCGAACCAAGCGTGGTCGGGCGTGCCGCGCCCGTTTTCAGCCGTGCCGGTCTTGCCCGCGCAGCGAATACGCTTGAGTACGGGGTACTTTCTGGCGGTTCCGTGTTCGCCGTACACAACGTCGTGCAGCCCTTGGTGCACTAGATCCCAGGTCTCGTCACTTACGTTGAGGTTGCGTGGATATACGGCAGCTTCTTCCGTCAGGTGTGGGACGACAAGTGTCCCCCGGTTGGCAATGCAGGCGTAGGCGCGTGCAATCTCCAATGGCGTTACGAGTAGTTCACCCTGCCCGATGGAAAGGGCGGCCAGACTCTTTCGCCCGATTTGATCGTGCTCGGGCAGGTTGCCGCGTTTGGGGCTGAAGAGGTCGCTGCCGAAGCGTTGGCCGATACCGAATTGTTCCGCATAGAGGCTGAGTTCACCCCACGCGCTTGTCGGGTCTTCGCGGAAGTTCTGTGCATAGAAGTAGAAGTAACCGTTGCAACTGTACTCAAGGGCCTCGACGACGTTTACGTTGGCGTGGGCCGGGTGCCCGGTGCGCCCGATGCTGACACCATTGTAAAGGATTTCGTGGCTGTCTTCGTAGAAGCGATCGTTGGCCGTCACGGTCCCGGTTTCGAGCAGCGCCGTTGCCGTGATGGCCTTCATCGTGCTGCCCGGGGCATACAAGCACTGGATGGCACGATTCAACATCCGTCCTTTTTCGTTCCACCACGGATAACCTTGTTTGCTTTCGAGCGCGACTTCGGACTTGAACTGGCGCTGATAGGCGCGGTCTTCCGGTGAGCGCCCAGTCAGTTTGTCCGGGTCGTAATCGGGGAAACTGACCATCGCCAGTATCTCACCGGTGTGAACGTCCAGAACCACCGCGGCCCCACGAAGAGACCACTTGTAGCGCTGCCAACGGTCGTAGGGGATCCTACCCGCCCGGAACGAATCGCTTGAGTCCTTCTCCGCCATCTTCGCCAGGATCGGTTCCCACTTGCGGACGTTGCGCTGGATGTCGGCCTGCAGCTCGATGTCGAGTGTCAGCGTCAACGGATCGCGGTGAGTCGGTGGCTGCTCGTACTCGATGCTGCGGATGCGTCCGCGGGCGTCTCGGAACGCAACGCGTGATCCGTAAAGGCCGCTGAGTCGCTCGTCATAAACGCGCTCGATGCCGCCAGTGCCGACTACCTGGTGGGCGACGATACCGTCAAAGCGTTCCGTGAAGCGCCCACGATCGCCGCCGAACCACTCTTCGATGAACTCATCCAGTCCTTGACCGAAGCTCGGTCGGGCCAGCACTTGTTCCAGACGTGCAGGGTCGGGCAGCCCGACGCCGCCGATCACGTGGGCCAGTTCCCGCGAGTGCGTGTAGCGCCGAGAGGCGCGTCGCTTGCAGACTACGCCGGGCAGCAGGTCAGCGTTTACTTTCAGCAATTCTACGACGTTGCGTGGTGCGTCGCGCACCAGCAGCAGCGGTGATTCATCGAATTCATACTTCTGCCAGCGCTCCTGCCAGTCGTTCAAATAGCGCTCGATGGTGTGTTTCTGAAGCTTGTCGAGGCGGTCGGTCGTCTGCTGGATCAACTTGCCGCCGTCTCCGAGCGCATCAAGACGGGCCTGCACAGCGTTTTGATTTCCGCGGACCACTTCCTCACAAGTTTCGGCCAGCCGCAACCAGGCGGCGTGCTCTTCGATCAGGATGTCCTGAGCCTGCGACAGCGTGAAGTCACCGGGGTCTACGTCGAGGTGCAGGGCGTCCGCGTTGTCACGGCAGGTTTGCATTGCCTGATAGCAAAGGTCGCGCAGTGCTTTCGGGTCTTCGTCGGCGCTGTCGAGCAGCGCCTCAAGATAGGTGGCTTCCGTCTGCATCCAGTCGAGGCGCGCTTTCAGCACGGGCGCGAAATGCAGGCTCTTGGGGAAGCGGCGGATGCGCTCCCAGTATTCGGTGTCGTCGAGGCTGGGCTGTGCGCGCAGCCACGCGACGCTGACTTCGCGCGCTTCCGCGGTGAGTGGGTCGCCCAGGCCTGCGTCCAGAGCGTTCACTTCGGTCTCAAGCTGTCCAAGTTTCAGGTCCAGCTCGCCGCGGGTCATGCCGGTAATCAGGCAGAGGCGCTGGGCGCATACATCAAGGTCGTGTCTTGCGACGGGGTCTTGGCGCAGGCGCCAGTACAGGAACCAGCGCCGACGCGAACTGGGGCCGTCAAGCTTTGCTTCCTGAATAGGCAGGAGTCTCTCAGTCAGGAACTCTTCGACTTCGGCGTTGTCGTAACGCCCGGGGGAAGCATGGGCGCGCTGCAGCATCGTGCGAGGGTTAGCGAATTCGTTGTAGTCGAGGTAGATATCCCAGACGCTTTCCGTGTGGGCGACGACGGTGCCGTCCTTGAGGATGATGTCGGCCCGCTGCGGCTCCAGCAGAGTGATGCTGGTACGCATCTCCTGCGCGAGGTCGTTGTAGTAATCGTGGTTCACCACCTGCATGAAGGCAAAGCGCCCGATCAGCAACAGGAACACCAGCGCCATCCCGGCCGTTATGTAGTTGGTTTTGGCGTCGAACATCAGCGGCTCCGGGAGGTTTACGCTGACGTAAGAAGTTCAGCGCTGTCCCAGCCATTTGTCGGCATATTCGGGGTGTCCGCTGAACGCCATGACCTATAGTGGACAAACTTGGTCCGGAATCTACTCTCTGGACGAAGGGTGCAGGCGCAGGTAGGCAGCCGCACCGGAGGACACATGGGCTGGTCAGAAGAAGAAGTCAAAGGCGCGCTTAAGGGCGTTCAGGACCCCGATCTGAATCGGGACCTGGTCGAGCTTGGCATGATTAAGGACATCGCCTGCGACGGCGATAACGTCAGCCTGACGGTGCAACTGACCACACCGGCCTGTCCACTGAAAGACCAGATTGGCGGCGAGGTGAAAGCCGCGTTGGTCAAGAACCTTGGCGCGAAAGAGGTCAAAGTCAATTTCACGGCCGACACGACACGTATGCAGACAGCCAGCGACTTGATCCCGGGTGTTCGCAATGTGGTCTTTGTGGCCAGCGGCAAAGGCGGCGTAGGCAAGAGTACCGTCGCAGCA
>JAGQRE010000071.1 GCA_020425695.1 Planctomycetota bacterium | reverse complement strand
GAAAACCCGTACATCAACGTGTGTGTTTTCATCGCACCGGCAAACACCTGAAGCTTCGGCGCAGATGCCGGCCAGATGCCTACACGCATCAGCCCATCCTGCTGGGCGCGAAGTTCCTTGGGGTAGAGTTGCCAGAACTCCTGCAAGGCAACCGTAGCGCGCAAGTTGGTGCCGGCCATTTGCATCCAGCCCGGTGCGTGCGCACTTGAAGTCGTCGTGCCCCCGTTGTCATCGAGCGTGTAGTCAATGAACGTATCGTTCTGTGTCGGCCACGCATCCGTCAGTGTGTCCGAGCTGCCATTCGCTGAAGAAGGCGGCTGCGGGTTGGCCGTGTCGGTGGCGTCATGGGTTCCGCTGTACGCCTGCGTCAGCGAGTAGTATGCGCCAGTCGAGATGGGTGATTTCGTGTGGTCGCCCGGGTTGCCGCCGATGCGCGCCGAGACCAGCGATGCGTTGAACTCAAGCGGCAGGTCCACGTTGATCGAATCAACATCCTCATGCTGCGAAACCTGCATCCACGCGTCGTTCTGTGTTGCGGCCGGTACACCGTCGCCTGTCATGTTTTTGAAGCTGTAGTCGACCTTGATGAATGACAGGTCGTTCCAGGCGGTAATGCGTACAACGTAGTTCAGTTTGTTCTGCGCCAGCCCCGTGTTTCGGTGCGCACCTTCGGCGACAATCGTCGTGCGGATCGGGCCTTGCTCTTCAACTGTCACGCGCAGCGGCGTGGACTGGCTCATCAGAAAATCGTTCGCACCTTCGGTTACCACAACGCCTTTCAGCGCGGCCGTATCCAGACATTCATCGTCAACCTGCGTGTCGCCATCGCGGTCGATCTGGATGCTGTCAAACAACTGAAAGCTGTTCTTGTTGACAGTAAACTTAAGCGTACCCGTGCTGACGTCGATTGAGTTCGCCCCGTTCGTGACGCTCAGGTTGGTCCCGGTCGCACTTCCGGTGCCGCCGTTGTTGAGTTGATAGTTGCCGACGCCGCCTGTGCCCGAAAGATCAGCGATAAAATCAACCATCACCCAGCGGATGCTGTTGTCATCCCAGCGCGACGTCACGCGAAACTGGGCCGGCACAGGAACCGCTCCGGCCGTCTTCTCAAGGCGCAACGTATTCACGTTGCTGTGCAGCATGCGTGGCAGCGGGATGCCGACAGTCGTCGGCGCAAGGTTCGCTGCCCAGGCGCTGCGAGTGCGTACTTCAAACGTAATCGGAAATGCACCGAACACCGGACCCGGCGTCAGCTGAACCGAGGCATCGTCGAACTGCAACGGGTCCGAGACGCTGGTGGCACGAATCGTAAGCATGGTGCCGCCGGGCATCGTGGCCGGTGCGGTGTACAACCCCGCGCTGTCGATTGAGCCGTAAAACCCGCCGGCTGGGCTGACGGACCATGACACGCCCATACCGTCACTCGCAGTCGCCGAGAACTGTCGCTGGGTGCCTAACTGAATCGTGATGACCTTCGGTGAGACGGCCACGACAACTGTCGCGGTGCCGCCCGGGCTGGTACCCGGAGGATTCCCACCGGCCCCGCAAGCGGACAGACCCACGACACACGCAGTCAGGACAGTAAGCGTAATCAGGCTGGAAAGCTTCATGACGTTCCCCATTGGCAATCGGCACGGAATCACCGTGAGATCGGACTATCCCAAGCCGAAGGGGTACGCACTGATATTCTGACAAGTTGCATCGGGCGTTCCAGTCTCGACCATGCAAGCGGCGCGTCCTGAAAGTACAGTTGCGGCATGACACTTCCGCCAGAAGTCATGGCCGGCTTGGCCGGTCGCTCGCCAAACGCCCACGCGACGCTGAACTGCAGCATCGATGGGCCGATTGGCGAAACATTGATTGTCGCTGCCGAAGGGCAATTGTTTGTGTTCTCGCGTCAGTCGATGATCGGCAGCTACGAGCCGGTTGAACTTGAGACGGCCAATCCGCCGGAACTTGAGCGCGGCGACTTCTCGGACACCCTGCACGTGAACCTGGCAGACGGCACGCCGCACGAGCTCAGCGTTTCGAGTTTTGAGCGCGATGCCGTCACCGCAGTGCTGGAAGCCGCACCAACGTTGGCGTCAGCTGGAGGCTCGGCTCAGGACGAAAGTACTCAAGAAACCGCGCACGACTCGCCCCCTGAGAGCACGCAGGCGTCAACCCAGGAAACACTCGACGCTGATCCGCCCTTCGAGCAGCCACCGCCTGTGTCCACCGCTGGCGAGGGATCAGCAAGCTCCAACGCGCCCGTGCCCAAACCGGAAACACGAGCACCTTCAACACGTCGCCCCAGCCACAGACTCCCGGAGCTTGAGCCCGACGAGTCGAAGCACGACGACGGGCCGCGACAGGACATCTACCATTCGCGCCACCCCGGCACACTGGGCTGCTGGCTACAGTTCATTCTGTTTGTCGGCGGGGTGGTCGCGTTCTGGTTTCTGCACGTCCTGGCCTATGAGAACGCGGCCGAGTACCTGCGCTGGGAGGTAGACGCCGACAGCGCCAGCTTTGTGTTAACCAAAATCGTCGCAATGATCGCCGGCGTGTACGTTGGCGCAAAGTTGACGGGCATCATCAACTGGCTCTCGGACCGCGGCAACTGGGGCGGCTATCTCGAATTCCGGGGCATGGACGCCATCTTCAACGGCCCCAAAGGCGCATGGAAAGAAATCATCGACCTGTCCAAACCGTTCGATGTCGAGTGCCAGTGGCACTGCACCAGCAAGGACGCGAAGCCGGATGACAAGAAGAGCCATCACGTAACCGTGATCTTTCGACAGGGCGAAAGCGCGGCAGCCCTTGGCGGAATCCTGTTCGCGAAGCAGGTCAACTTCAACGTAACCGGCATGACGTATACCCAGGTCGAGAAGCAGCCGACGTTCCCCCACGCGTTCACGCTTGAGCAAAAGACGTTGCGCAAAGTCGTCACCAGAATCATGAAAGACTGAGTTGAAAGAATCGGACCTGAACCCGCTCAAGCGCACGCTGCGCATCAAGCACCCGCGGCGTGATGTGTTCTTCACGGCCGGGCCCGGGCCGATGGGTTGCGGTTTTCTGGCAGCGCTGCTGCTGGTGATTGCCGGCGGTTCCGGCGCGCTGGTTTTTCTTGCCTTGCGGGCACTGGCCGAAAGCGCGGAGGCCCCGTGGCTCGCGCAGCAGCCGGTGGTGCCGTTGGGCCTGATAGCGACGGCGATCCTCGCAACCGTGTTCATCTGGTGGCCGCTGTCGCAGGTCTTCTATCGCATGTTCCGCAACCTGCACTGGACGGGGCTGGTTGAGTTTCGCGAACACCTGCTGGTCGCCGTCGCCTACCACAACGAGTGGAGCCTAACCATTGACCTGTCAAAGGATTTCGAGTTCGTCACGATCCTGAGCGCCGACACGTCGGAGCCACTCGAGTTTCGTAAGCCGGACGGAATCGGCACACGACAGGTCGCAACGCCTGACCTGACACAGGGCGCGGTCGTGTTCAAACAGGGCGACGCCGAACTCGTACTGTGGTGCTACGTGCCGCGCGAAGGCTCCGAGTGGCGTGAACTAAACGGCACGCGCATGAAGAATGAATCCGTGCCAGCCGGGTTTGTCGGCTCGCTCCAGTTTGACGATGCGTTGCTCGCACGCATCCAGATCCGCATGCAGGAGATCGCCTCGGACAACGGCGTGATCCCCACCCGCCCGCTGTAACTCGACGATTAATTTGCCAAAGCCGTTTCCATGCGCGAAACTAGGGGTGCGTAGGAAACCCCGGCTTCCCCTTCCTGCGGCGCGACGCCGCGAGCATTCATGTTGAACCGAAGCAATGACACGGGCCCATGGCTCGATGCTGTCGTGTGTTCGAGCGTGCGCGTGAACCGGCTGGCGGCCCTCGGCCACTGTGTTCTCGGTCTGGTCGCGCTGGTTGCGTGGTTCATGCTACTGTTCACGATCTCGTTCGTGGCGCGACTTTTCGGCTCGCCGTTCAACCCGACATGGTTTGCGGTCATCGTGATTGTCGCGCAGTTCATCGCCTTCGCGTTCGTGCGCAGGCCTGCCCTTGAGCGTTGGCAAATCGCGCCCGGCGTAGACCCCGGCGAGATCATCGCCGTCGCGCCGGACAACAGTCAGGCACAGCATTACGCGTACAACCAGGACCACGGGTTTTCATTCAAGCGCGCGTACTTCGCGCTGTTTCTGGCCGCACCGGTTGCGTTAGACGAAGCGTTCCGGGACTGGCGTGAGGGCACGCGCCTGAAGCGCCTGCAACGCGAACCGGCCGCACGCCTCGCGGCCTTGCTGCTGACCGAGCAAAGGAAAGTGACCTTCGATGAGCTGGCTAATCACTGGCGTGGCGACGATTTAGTGGTCGCCTTGCAGACAGCGGCCGAATTACCGGCCTTCCAGATGTTCGGCAACGAGCCCCAAGGCGTCGCCCTGAGCAACAGCGCGATCGACCAACTGCTCGCTGCTTAACAAAGCGTGGGCCATGGTGGTTGGCCCTACCATGGCCCACGTCGATTCAAGACATCTGAGCGCGAAGCAGATTGACTGCATGAATATCCGGCGGGTGGCACAGACAATCTTGTCTGTGGTCGCGGCGGGATCGCCGCGACGATTTGGGTTTCACTTCGCTCAGCCCCACAGGCAGGATTGCCTGTGCCACGCGCGCTCACTACCTACGCCCCGGCGGTTTCCGGTTGTTGTGCGGCGCGTTCCTTTTCCATCTTGTAGAGCTCGATCATCATTTCATCGACGAGCTTCTCGTTCGGTACGCGGCGCAGGATGTGCTCGCCCTTGAACAGGTAGCCCGCGTCTTTGGCACCCGCGATGCCCAAATCGGCTTCGGCCGCTTCGCCCGGGCCGTTCACGATGCAGCCCAGCACGCTTACCGTGATATTGCCGGTGTAGTCGCGCAGGCGCTCTTCCACCTGGCGGGCCAGTGTTTCCACGCCGCCGTCGACTTCGTCGCGCCCGCAGCTTGGGCAGGCCACGATCTCGACGTTCTTTTTGCGCAGGCGCAGCGCGCTCAGAATTTCGTAGCCGACGTCCACTTCGTCCATCGGGTCGCCGGTGATACTGACGCGAATCGTGTCGCCGATGCCGTCCTGCAACAACGTGCCAAGCCCGATGCTGGATTTCACAGTGCTGGCCTGCAGCATGCCGGCTTCTGTAACACCTAAATGCAGGGGCACGTCGGTCTTTTTGGCGAACTCGCGGTTGGTGTAGACCGTCGTCATCACGTCCGATGATTTCAGGCTGACCTTGAAGTTGTGAAAGCCCCAGTTGTCGAACTGCTCACACCACTGGACGGCCGTGTCCACCATCAGGTCGGCCATCTCGAGTTCCATGTCGGTCTTAACCTCAAGCCCCTTGCGCGGCATGATTGAGCCGGAGTTCACACCAATACGGATCGCCGCGCCTTTGTCGTTCGCCAGCGCGACAATCTTCTGAACCAGCGCTAGCTTGATGTTGCCCGGGTTGATGCGCACGCAATGCACGCCGGCCTCAAGGGCCTTCAGCGCAAGCCCCGGCGCAAAGTGAATGTCGGCGATGATCGGTACCCGCGAGCCTTCAATGATGGCAGGCAACGCGTCGGCGGACTTTTCGTCCGGGCAGGCCAGACGGATGATGTCCACGCCACGGTCCTGCGCGCCACGAATCTGCGCCAGCGTACCTTCAACGTCGTGCGTCTTGGTCTTGGTCATCGTCTGCACGGCCACCAGATGGTCGCCGCCAACCGGGCGGTCCCCCACCATGCAGGTACGCGTCTTACGCCGTTTAATCTCAAATCCCACGTCCACTCCTTCGTCGTCAACGCGGGCAGTGTAGCAGAGTCCGATGCTACCGCACCACAGGCAGACAGCACCACCAAATGGCTGGACGTTCCCCGGCGAACAGCGACATAATGGTTATCCCTGTCCATGAAACAACTGGTCCACGCCATGTTTAGATTGGCAATTGCCTTGGCAATCACTTCTGCCATGTTCGCACATAGCCTGACAGCCGTCGTTGATCCGGTGATTCGCTCACCCGCTGAGTCATCACAATACGAACCCGTGTACGCAATCTGGAATGAGGAGAGTGCTAGCTGGGTACCGCCCGACGCTCGCGTTTTGAATGTGGCTGGGCTTCCACCCGAGCAGTTCGGCCTGATCAAGCAGTTTGAAAAACTGGAAACGTTGCAGCTCGGTAATCGATTCGACTCGCCGCCTCTGACCGTCGAAGCTCTTACGGAAGTAGCAAAACTGAAGGGGTTGAAGCGGATTGATGCGTCTTTTATTCCGGCGTTTCAGGCCGACTGGCTCCAAGCGTTGGCCAAGTGTCCTGACTTGGAAGAGTTGAATTTGGAATCCAGTGTCGGCAGGTTTGCTGACGACCCCGAGATCTCAATCGCTTCGCTAGGTAAGATCGTCAAATCAACAGGTCTCAAGGCTCTCGACATCACGAACTGCAAATTCACGGGTGACTTCGAAGCGCTTCTTGCCATCGCAAACTCTCTGGAACACTTGGCTGTTACGGTCGGCCATTCCCAATTCAAGCTGGACGCGAAGCAGCTTGCCAGTCTGGGTGCAGCGTCGCTCAGCTGTCTTCAACTCGAAACTGGGCACGTTCTCGACGACTCCTTTTTCGCAGCACTTGCGAGAAACGAGTCTTTGACCGCGCTGAGTTTGAAGGGGCAGAGGAACGTAACGCCGGCGCAATTGAAGCGTCTCTCTGAGGTTGAGCACCTGCAGACGTTGGTACTCGATCTTTCTAACGGACCTCTTACTGACGAACATCTGATTGCAGTCTCCGAGATGTCAGGGCTGACTGCACTCCAGATCATCTGCGGAAGAGCCATTGACGGCAGATCAGGTAAGCCAGAGCGCTGGGACAAGAAAGTCACTGTGACCCCAGCGGGGCTCGGAAAATTGGCTCGGCTACCGAAGCTGGCAACTCTTGACTTGGGTGACTTCAAGGCAGTTAGCGATGAATCGCTGGCTCTGCTGGCAGAATCATCCAGCATCCGGGTGTTGGACATTAGTAAGAGTAACGGTTGGACCGCCAAGGGCATTGCGGCTCTGTCCAAGTTGGAGACTTTGAACGAGTTGTTCCTCGATGGCTGGGGCGACTACCACGACTCGCCCGTAAACGACGAAGTTTTAACGGCGCTGACTCAGTTGAAGTCACTACACATTCTGTCGCTGAACTTCACCGTTGGAGTCACGCCCACGGGCATTGCGGCCCTCGGGAAGATGACTTCTTTGCTAGCTTTGCACGTTACTGGTTGCGGGTGGATGAACTTCGAGGCCTGCGATGAAATAAGCAAACTTCCGAAGTTGCGTGAGCTTCTGATGTACGACGACCCCGGTATCGACACCGAGTGCGTGAAGGCGCTTTCAGCTTCCCCGACAATCGAAGTGCTTGGGCTCTACGGCTGTGCAGCGCTCGATAAGGCGGCACTTCCGCATCTGGAGAAGTTCGTCGCACTGAAGCTCGTAGACTTGCGCCGTACGGGCCTGAACGCCGAAACGTTGAAAGATTTCATCGCACGCATGTCGGAACGCAGCGTTACGGTTCCCCACTACTAAGGTGCCGAGGGGCACTTTGCCCTGCCCGTTCACTTGCAAATTTCTCTGGTATGCTTGCGGCATGTCGATGCTTGCTTTGAACAATGTCAGCAAGACCTATGACAGCCGGGTTGTTTTTGACTCGGTCAGTTTTGGGCTTGGTGCGCATGAGCGGGTTGGTCTGGTTGGCCCCAACGGTGAGGGCAAATCCACGCTTTTGCGCCTGCTGGCCGGTGTTGAAACGCCCGACGATGGTCGGCGCATTGTTGCCTCAGGGGCGCGCATCGGCTTCTTTTCGCAAGAACCACAACTTGACCCCGCCTTGACCGTCCGCGACGCCGTGCGTGCCGGGCTGGGCGACCGCGCAGGCCTGACAACCCGGCTGGATGAGCTGCACACCGAGATGGCCAAACCCGGGCTGTCCGCAGACACACTAAGCGACCTGATCGAAATCCAATCGCACCTCGAAACCCGCCTCGCCGACATGGGCGGGCACAACGTGGAACACCGCGTTGACGAAGTCATGAGCCACCTCGGGCTGCGCGAACCGAACGCCATGTGCGGGTCGCTGTCGGGCGGTGAGGCGCGCCGCGTGTCGCTGGCCGCGATGCTGCTGTATGAGCCCGACGTGCTGCTGCTTGATGAGCCGACCAACCACCTCGACGTCGTGGCCATCGAATGGCTCGAAGAATTCCTGTTGGCCACGCGTATGCCGCTGGTGATGGTCACCCACGACCGCTACTTCCTTGACCGTGTCGTCCATCGCATCGTCGAAGTGGACCGCGGCAAGCTGTATTCAACCGACGGCGGCTATCAGGACTTTCTGGTGCAGCAGGCCACACGCCTTGCCGCAGAGGCCAACACAGAAGCCACGAGGCTGTCAGTCATCCGGCGCGAAACCGCCTGGATCAAACGCGGCGCGCACGGGCGCACCACCAAAGAGAAAGCCCGCGTCAATCGCTATCGCGACCTGACATCGCAAGACGATCTGGAAACACGCGCCGAACTGGCCTTCCAGATCCCGGCCGGCCCGCGCCTCGGCGGCAAGCTGATCCGTGCCGAGCACGTGGGGAAACGCTACGGCGAGCGCACGGTGCTGGATGACGTCAGCGTCGAAATCACGGCCGGCATGCGCCTCGGCATCGTCGGCGCGAACGGCAGCGGCAAGTCAACGCTGCTGAAGATTCTGACCGGCAAACTTGAGCCGGACTCTGGGCGCTTCGAAATCGGCGAGACGGTGAAGGTCGCGAGCATCGACCAGTCTCGCTCGGTGCTGGATGAAAACAAAAGCGTGGTTGAGGAAGTCGCGCAGCAGGAAGACGCCATCGTTGACGTGGCCGGCCAGCAACAGCGCGTGTCGTCGTTCCTTGAGCAGTTCCTGTTCCCCGGGCAGCGCAAGCACACACAAATTCGCCAGCTTTCAGGCGGCGAGCGCAACCGCGTGCTGCTGGCGAAACTGCTGCTGCAAAAGGGCAACGTGCTTGCGCTGGACGAACCGACCAACGACCTCGACTTGCCGACCCTGCGTGCGCTTGAGGAAGCCCTTTGCGCGTTCGAGGGCGTCGTGCTGGTCGTGAGCCACGACCGCTACTTTCTTGATCGCGTCTGCACGCGCGTGCTGTATCTCGACGGTAGCGGTAAATCACGCTTCCACGAGGGCGACATCGAAGTGCTGCTGAATGAGTTGCGTGAAGACGCCACGCCCGAACCGGCGAAGGCTTCAGCGCCCAAAACCAAACCGTCGGAAGACGAACGCAAGCTGCGCCGCAAGGCCGAGAACGAACTCAAGAAGCTGCCCGCGCGTATCGAAGAACTCGAGGCCGAGCGCGCGACACTCGACGAGAACATGGCCGACGCCAGCCTGTACACAAACGCGGAAGGCAAAGCCAAAGCCGCCAAGATGGCCACAAGACGCGAGGCTATAGGCAGCGAGCTAGAAACCCTATACGCCCGCTGGGAAGAACTCGAAGAAATGTTCACCGAGGCTTGAAGACTATTCTTCAAACTCCAACGCCACCTCGGATGAAGAGAACTCGATATTGCACGTCTCACCCGTATCCAGCGTGATCTTCTTTGCCACCATGCGCATGAGATCGTGAAGAATGTTGAAATGGGTTCCGCCTTTGATTTCGTATGCGTGGAAAGGCGCGTCGACCTTCTTGGCCTGCTGTTCCATCAGCTGAGAATCGGCGATATACGGCGATTCCTCGCCTTCGAAGTAAAACGTGGGTGTGGTGATTGCACCTACAAACGTCAACGGTGACCGCAGACGGACTTCATCCTCATTCCGGTAGCTAAAGGGCGTGTTCCCCCAGCCCTCGCCGTCACCTACCACGAGCTTCAGGTCTGGGCACCCACCGAATGAGAAGACGGCACGAAAGTCGTCCGTTGCGCACGCCCCAAGAAGTGCCATTGTGCCGCCGGTGCTGTGACCGGCGAGGTAGATGCGGTTTGCGTCGACCCAAGGAAGCGCCTTCAAGTACTTTAGCGCGGCCATAAGGTCATCAACCTCTCCGTAGAACATCTCGAACTTACCCGGGTTATCGTTTTCAGCCCGCCACGAAGGGCACATGACCACCAGCCCTGAGTCGATGAACGCCATTGCACTCTGGTCGTTCTCCTTAGGCATGCGTTCCCAAAGCCAGTTGCCGATACCGCCAAAGCCCCCCTTCGCCCAGATCACCGCGGGATGCTTCTCTCCGTCTCCGGGATCGCGCGTTATGTATGCAGCCAGCTTTCCTACCTCTGAGTCATAGCGCACCAGCCTGAAGGGAGAGCCGGAAGGGTCGTCGGGGGCTTCATCCGTTACCTCAGTCATACGGATGATTTTTGTGCGGTAGTCTCCCCGTTGCTCAGGCAACTTTGCACGGGACGGCAGATCATCGGTCTGCGCCACCGATCCGTTTGTGCTTTGTGCGCCATTGGAAACTGGGGGTGTCGACTGCCCGCAGGCAGTCACCAGAAGCGCGAATGACAACAGGATTGCGAAGGTGCCGCTGTGCATGGCCAAACTCCGGGTGAATAGGATCTTCAGATACACGCAAACTCTTAGAATACACAGCGCGCTTACCAACCGAGGAACTGTTGCAGGTAGCCTTCGCGCTGAGCCAGAAGCAGCCCGCCGGCAATTGCCAGCATGACAATCAGGACGCTCAGCAACACAATCAGCACCAGCAAACCCGGCCCGACCATGCGCTTCTCCGTCTTTTCGAGACGGGCGCTGATCTCGCGCAGCATGGCCGACATTTGTGCGGGTGTTGTAGCCTGGTCGATCTCCGTTACCTCAGGCAACGTGATCACCGAATCGCTGCTGTCACTCGTCACTACCACGCGCTTGCTGCGGCGCGACACGCGGTTGGTTGAACGCTCACTAACAGCCGGCGCCTGTGACGAAGGCCAGCCATCAGGCGCTTCTTCGCCGCCGGTGTATGAATCAGTCTCGGGTGCGTAGGGCGCCAGGTCTGCCCCGGCATAGCGCTTCACCTGCCCGCGCGGGTTGTTGCGCACGAAATGTTCCGGGTCGGCCTCGGCGACATCCAGGTCGTCCAGCACTTCCTGCATGGTCTGGTAGCGGTCGTCGGCCTTGATCTCCATCATCTTGCCGATGATGTAGCTTAGCCAGGCCGGTATGTCGCGCTGAAGGTGGCTTGGCGGCAGGATCTCCTTGCTGCGCTGTTGCTCAAGGATATCCATGATGTTGCTGCCCTCGACGTGGCGTTGACCCGTCAACAGATAGTACAGGGTCGCGCCGAAACTGTAGACGTCGCTGCGCTGGTCCAGCACTTTTCCGCTGACCTGTTCCGGGCTCATGTAGTGCGGCGTACCGACAACCATGCCCGTGCGCGTCATGTGGACTTCGGTCTGGTCGCCGAACATGCGCGCCAGCCCAAAGTCGACCAGCTTCATGATGCTGTGCCGCTCCGAAAACAGAATATTGTCCGGCTTGATGTCACGGTGGATCACGCCCTTTTCGTGGGCGTAGTGCAGCGCGCCGCCGATCTCACGCAGTATGCGCGCGCCGAAATCCCACGTGATACGACGCCCGGCGCCGATCTCATGGTCGAGCGGCAGCCCGTCAATGAACTCCATCACGATGGCGCTACCGCGCGGGAACTTCAGGAAGTCGTAAACCTTCACGATACCCGGGTGGTCCAGTTCCTTCAGCAGCATCGCCTCATGCTCAACACGTTGCTCAACTTTCATGCCGGGTTTCATTTCGGCACGGATGTCTTTCACCGCAAACACACGTCCGCGACGGCGAGGGTCGCGGCACAAATACACCACGGCCATACCGCCCTTGCCGAGTTGCAGGATCACATCAAAGCGCTTGGCAACTTCGGGGCTCGGCGGAATCTCGCCTTCTTCGGGCTCGTAGCCTCGCAGCGCCTGCTTTTCTTCTTTCTCGATCTCGGCCTGCAAGGCCGCGCGGGCGAGTTCCTTGGCGGCCTGGTCCACAGCCGTGTAATGCCGCCGCACAGCCGTGTTCGGGCTGTGCTCCTCGACCGGGGACATGGCCGGTGCGTCGTCCGAGTGCTCCAGTTTCTGCGACTCGCCGCCGAACGAAGCCAGGCTCGGTGCTGAGGCCGGCTCAAGCTCCGGTGCGCTGTGCGGGCGGGGGACTTCGCGCCGGTCCTCAAGGTCACGGCGATTGATGCTGGCCGACTGGTCCCAACCGGGCGCTCTGACCGCCGAAAGCTTACCCGGGTATAGGCTCGCGTTCTCTTTCTCGCTACTGCTTGTGGTCAGCTCGGTGCTGGATTCCGGTTCAAGCTCTGTCGCGGACTCCGGGTGCGTGCGCCGCGTCGGTGCGCTGGTCTGGTCCTGACGCTCAGAGCCCGGGCGGTCCGTGTCATCGGGCTCATCCGTGTCATCCGCAAGGTCGGTGTCAAAGCCGCGTGCGGTGTCAGTCGGAATGTCGAAGACTTCTTCCGCGTGCTGCAAGTCGCCTGTCGGCGAAACAAAACTGTCGTCTTCGCTTGTGTCTGCTTCTGTTTCGGCGCTGCGGGTGCTGTCAATCTCGGTGTCGTCTTCGCGGTCCAGGGCTTCCGGGTTTAACTCCGGAACGGCGGCATGGGCGCCGTGCCCGCCACTGGGGCGAACGGCTGGCATCTCCTCCGCCGGTGTGGAGTCGTCGATCACTTTCGCCCTTTACGGTAAGCCAAGACTTTACTGAAAACCCTCCGTCTTAGAAAGGCAGCCCCGTATTGCTTTGCTGGAACCCGCATTGCATCAGGGGCTTCCTGCACTAGCATGAAAACAGGCCCCGCATTACCCCACGGAGAATGCCTGATGGCACGCATTTGGTTTGTACGCAGCGCCTTTGTGGCTTTGGTCGCCACCGCATGTCTGGTAGTCGGCTACAAGGCCGGCGCACAGGAAACACCGTCAAAGGGACAGCCCAGCAGCCTGAAAGTTGGGCAGGTCCAGAAAGTCGGTGAGAAAATCATCACAGCCGAAGACCTCATCGCCCGCATCTGGGAATACGAGGCCATGCTTGAGCCCGACAAACGCATCCTCGAAACCACGCTGGCCTACCTGCGCGACACCGCGCTGCTTGACCTTGAGTCAGAGCGCATCGGGCTGACCCTCAGCGACGCCGAAATCGACGCCGAAACCGAGAACCAGCTCACGTCCATCAAGCAGATGGTCAAAGACAAAACACGCGGGACCATGTCGTATGAGCAATGGCTCAGCCAGCAGGGGCTAACCAAAGAGGATTTCGAAATCTACGTGCACGACCGCGCAGAAATCATCCTGTTGAAGCGCATCCTGGTGAACTATTTCGAGCAAACTGAGGAAAGCATTGAGTGCAAGCACATCCTCGTGAAGACCCGCGAACAAGCACTTGAGATCATCAAGATTCTCGACGCCACGCCCCCAGACAAACTCGACGCCACGTTCGAAGATCTGGCCGTGCAGCGCAGCATTGACCCGGCCGCGGGCATCACCCGCGGCAAGCTTCCGCGCATCTACAAGCACGACCAGACGCTGGTCGATGAAGCCTCGGATGCCCTGTGGGGGCTCAAGGACAACGCCTACACCGGTGCGCCGGTAAAAACCGGCTACGGCTATCACATTTTCAAGCGTGACCGCACACTGAAGCCGGAAAAGAAGACACTGGCCGAGCTTAAGCCCGACCTGATCAAGGCCCCCACTCGCGCCCAGGAAACTGAGTATTTCAACCGCTGGGTGCGCTGGGTGTTCAACACGCAGAAATACAAAGTTGAACGCCGCCTGCCGGGCTTTGACTGCACGCCAAACGAACTGACTGAAGCGAAGTAGACTGGAGAAGTAATGCCAAACCGCACCTTCAAGCTTGCCGCGTTTGCACTGGTGACACTGGTTATCAGCAGCGCCAGCTTTGCCGTGATCGCCCAGGACGTCGAGAGAGCAGACAAGACGGGCGACAAAGAAGAAGCGCCCGTTGCGACTCTCAAGAAGAACGAAGTCGCCCGTGTGAACAACCGCGTGTTCACCGCCGAAGAGTTCATCCAGCGGCTCGTGCTGCGAGAAAAAATTACCAGCGACCCCGACCAACGTACCGCCCAGTGGGCACTAGACAGCTTGATCATCGAAGAGTTGCTGAACCTTGAAGCCAACCGCCTCGCGGCCGTAGCCAAGCGCCGCTGGACGGACGAAGAGTACAAAGCGCTGCTGGATGAATGGGAAGCAACCTTCAAACGCATCAACGCGGCCGTCACCGACGAGCAAAAGCGCAACGGCAAAGAGGCCAAGCCCTATTCGCGCGAAGAGTTCGTGCAATTGAAGTACGACATGACCTGGCCCCAGTTCACGGGCTACCTGCAATCCGTGGCACGCGAGAACGTCATTCGCCGCCAGGTCGTGAACTACTGGAAGCTGACGACTGACAGCGCCAACGCTGAAGGCCTTTACATGCGCAGCGAAGACGAAATCAAGAAAGTGCGCGAGCGTCTGGTGGCTGGCGAAAAGCTGGGCCCGATCGCCGGTGCCGAAAGCGAAAACATGCACACCCGCCAAAGCGGAGGCATCATCGGCATGGCCTACAAGGGTGACGGTTCATTCGAGCCCGAAGTCGACGAAGCCTTCTGGAAGCTCGACAAAGAAGTCTGGAGCGAGCCAATCAAAACCCAGTTCGGTTACTGGCTCGTGCGCAAGGCAAAGTTCTTCCCCGGCAACGAAGCACCGTTCTTTCAGTTGCAGGAAAAGTGCCTCGAGATGCCGACGGTGGACGACAAGCTGCTGCTGAAGTGGCGGCACGCCGTAGCCTCAAGCGGGCGCTACGCCTTTGAGCGTCGTATGCCCGGCTGGGACTGCATGGCAGGCGAAGAGTAGAGACACGCAACTCTGGCGCACAAGCGAAATCACAGCTAGAACCCGAGCATGCCTGACGAACAAGCACCGAACGAACCAACCTTCGAGCCTTCACCTGAAGACGAAGGCAGCGACGACGCAACCGCCGCGGGCGATGTGATCGCCGGCTCCGCGTTGCCGCAAGATGCATTGGCCGCGCGCCTTGAGGCGCTGCTGTTCGTACACAGCCGCCCCGTTGCCGCGCGTCGCCTGGCTGAGCTTGTCGGGCTGACCAGCGTGATCCCCGTGAAGCAGGCGCTTGAGCTTCTGCAGAATCGCTACGTTGAGCACGGCAGCGCGTTCACGTTGCAAGAACTGGCCAAGGGCTATCAGCTAACCACGCGCCCTGAACACGACGAACTGTTAGCCCAACTTGTGCGCCAACGTGAAGCCCAAAAGCTGTCGCCGGCGACTTTGGAAGGGCTCGCGATCATCGCCTACAAGCAGCCGATCGGGCGACAGGAAATCGAGAACATCCGTGGCGCTGGCAGTGACCACCTTGTGCGCGCGCTGCTTGATCGTGCGCTGATCAAAGTCGTTGAACGCGACAGCAGCAAAGGCAACGCCGCACTCTATGGCACGACCGCTGAGTTCCTGCGCGCTTTCGGGCTGCGCAGCATCGGTGAGTTGCCCCAAGAAGGCGACCTCGCCGCGCCCAACGTTGCTGACGACGATGATGACGACAGCGACGCTGTAATCGAAGAGGCCGAAATCAACGCGCCAAGCCACGATGACGAATAGCCCCGACGACACGTTCACACTGAAAGGCGCCGACGGCGCGAAGCTGACCGGCGACGTCTATCTGCCAGCCAATGACTCGCCGCCGCTCGTGATCGTGATTCACGGCTTCAAAGGCTTCAAGGATTGGGGCTTCTTCCCGTGGCTCGGTCGTCGCCTGGCCGACTCGGGCTTGGCCGCCGCCTGCATCAACCTTTCGCACAACGGCATCGGCGAGAACTATGAGACGTTCGAGCGGCTGGATTTGTTCGAGCGCGATACCTGGTCAAAGCGCGTCTACGACATGACGCAGGTGCTGGATGCCGCGCAACACGGACTGCTGACCGACAAAGCGCAGCCGAACCCAGGTCGCCTCGGCATTCTCGGGCACTCCATGGGCGGCGGACTGGCGTTGCTGATGGCCGCGAAAGACCAGCGCGTGCGCAGTGTCGTGACGCTGGCGGGCGTGAACCGCGCCAACCGTCTCCCGATGGAAGCTGTCACTCAGTGCCTGCACGATCTCGGCCATGTACCGATCGAAAACGGCCGCACAGGCCAGATCATGCGCATAGGCAAAGAGTTCTTCGACGAGTTGAAGCAGCACGGGGAAGCGTTCGACATCAAGGCCGCGGCTGCGAAGATCGAGACACCGTGGCTGCTGATTCAGGGCAGCGGCGACGAAACCGTCCCGCTTGAGGAAGCGCAGGACTTGCTAAGCGTAGCGGGCGAGCAAGCCAAGTTGCTGGTGATCGAAGACGCCACCCACACCTTCGGCGCAGTCCACCCATTCGCCGGCGTCACCCCGCATCTAGAGCAATGCACCGACGCCACCATAGCCCATTTCAAAGCCAGCCTGTAATCAAGGCCGTCAGTCCGGATCACCCGCGCTGGGTATCGAACAGTCTTCGTGCTTTCCTTGGCGGGGTTCTGCCTCTCGCCAAGTCCGCCATTAACTGCGTTGGCTTTGGATTCTGGGTGGCACAGACAATCCTGTCTGTGGTCGCGGCGATGTTGCCGCGACATTACTCGTCTTCGTGTGAGATTCGGGTTTCACCACAGAGCACACGGAGATAGCCCTTTCTGTGGAATCCATGAAATCTGTGGATCGCCTTTGCTTTTCATGGCGGTCGTTGCGGACTTGGCGAGACGCTCGCTGTTTGAAGCACCGGCCACGGAAGGCTGTCCGTGTGATATCATCCCAAAGTCAGCACGCGGAGCGGGCATCGCGATTCGACAACCTGCACGCAACGTCACCCCTTCGTAGTCAGCCAGCAGAGCCAACGATAGAGTCGTCTAGGCCCTCCTGCAGTTTCGTGAAGGCATTCCTGTGGATCAGTCTGAACTCAAACAAAGGCTGATTGAACTCGACATCGAACCACGTTGCTACGAGTTGGATTCCGGCGGGCGAGAGGGAACGTACGGTTTCGGTGAGGCAGGGGGCGGCTGGATCGTGTATTACGTGGAGCGTGGTCAGAAGAATGTCTTGGCACGATCTCTAACTGTTGAAGATATTCGTGCCAAATTTCTGGAGATAGTGATTAAGGGTTGCCCCGACCGATCAGGAGATTGGGACCAACGCCCGTCTTGGTGGATTGAATAGTGCGCTGCTAAAGACTTCGCCATCGCCTCTCGGAAACATTGTCTTGGCCGTAGTTCCCACGTCGCACAATAGATCAGGCCGTATCTCGGTGCCTCTCCGAGTACTCCGTGGCCGGCTTTTATCTCTCGCCAAGTCCGCCACGACTGCCATTAACTGCGGTCAGGATGTTTAGGATGAGTGAGGATGCGTGAGGATGCGTGATCACGACAGCACGCTCTGCGTTGGTTGCGCATCCATTTGCATCCTGCATATCCTGACTTGCCCTAGCCCTTCTTCGCGCCTTAGCGTCTTGGCGTGAGATTCGGGTTTCGCCACGGATTGCAGGGAGTTTCACGGAGAAAGCCTTTCTGTGAAATCCATGAAATCTGGGGATCGCTTTTGCTGTTTGTGGCGGTCGTTGCGGACTTGGCGAGAGGCTTGTTTGCACCTCAGCCGCTCCCTTGCGGTCGCGGTTCTGTTGTTTGGCTGGCTTGGGCGCGTACCGGGTAACGCTCGCTCACGCTTCGCGCTCAGAAATCTGTGGATTGCCTTTCTTGGCGGGCTTGGCCTCTTGGCGGCTTAGCGCTTTTTCGTGTGCTTGCTGTTTGATATCCCCGGTCGTTGCCGGCCGGGTTATGGGGCTTTCCGGGGGATGTCGCAGTGGTGGGTATACTCCTGTTGGATGATCTCTTTGGAGTTTCCCATGAGTAACAAGAAGTATCACACCTCGCCTCATCAGACCAAACGTGAAGAGGGAGGCGCTGTCGTATTCGCCAACGATGACGGCATCGTGCCTGAAACCGGCGAGGAGTGGACCGCGCAGGAGCTCAGCGAGGCCGAGGCGCGCCGCATGCTTACCCGCGCCGCCCGCTTCCTTGAAGGCGTGATCGACTCAATCGCGCGCGTGCAATCCACCATTGACCTTGAGTCGATGCGCAAGGTGATCGCCGAGGGCATGCCGGTGCCCGACGGCATCGGCTGGCCCAAAACCGAAGAGCCAAAAACCGAAGAGCCAAAAACCGAAACACCGCAGTCGTCGAACCACCGCAAACGCCCGCGCGGTCGCATGCACCCGCTGCTGTTCATGATGTCGCTGGGTGTGAAGGCCGCGAAGCTGCTGGGGCAACTGATGCGTCTGATCTCGCCGCACATCACCGAGAACCTGGATTCGATCCGCTCGATGCAGGCGAGCATGCGCCGCGCCGAGCAGGCCGCGCGCGGCGAATACACGATGAACTGTTGACCCGGGCTTGCCTGACCCAATCGAAGTTCTGAAAGCAACGGCGCATGGCACGCCGCTTTCGCGCGTTAAGCAATCCCGCCGGAAGCCCTATTTAAAGGCGTTTGCGGGTGACTTGAGTAACCCAATCGAAATCCGGGCAGGGCTTGAGGAGCCAGCACGACGCCAATTTCCAGTTTCGATTGAGTGACACAATTCACCTAGAGAAAAACCTGGAGAGGTTCCGACGTGGGGCAGGCATCCTGCCTGCCTCAGTTCGTGATTCCCGGCAGGCAGGATGCCTGCCCCACAGTGTTGCCTGCCTTGGGGCGAAACCTGCCTTACCCTTTTCTGGGA
>JAGQRE010000070.1 GCA_020425695.1 Planctomycetota bacterium | reverse complement strand
GCCGGGTCGTCCGGGTTGCCCCCGGCGTCTTGCGCCATGGGCATACGGGCGGAAAGCAGCATCATCACAGCTACGCCGGAAACGCCGAGAATGCGTTTCCAGACATTGACCTTGCGGACCAGGCGGCGGGAACTCATGGAGATTCCTTCGTGTTTCGTTCAGGGCAAATCAACTGGCGCTACATACGTATTACGCAGCTTCGGGCGGATCGGTTCACGAGAAGGAACACAAATTCACCAGATAAATTGTACCAGACGGGCGCACGCACATAAACACAAAGCAGGCAATGGGTTACAGCAACTGCTTTAACCACGAAGGAACACCAAGGACCGCGAAGTTCTAACAACCAGAGGCTTCTACTTCGTGGATCTTAGTGGCCCTTCGTGGTTTCCGGTACTTGCGGTTTGCGATGCATAGGCGAAAGGGCTGACCGCCTCGGCCAGCCCTTTGGTTTTTTCGCGGTTTCAGCGCTTAGCGGACTTCCTTGCGGATGTCATCAATCGTCTCTTCCTGGTTGTCGCGCAGGTCGCGGAAGCCGTGAAGAATGTCGTCGAAACCCTCCCATTTCTTCACCTGCTCTTGCACGGCACGGATGATGTCGATGCTGAGGTCCTGTTGCTTCTCAAGCTCAACCAGCAGCTCACGGCGTTCGTTCGGCTTGATGCCAACCTCAAGCAGGCTTTCGTACAGCCCGCGGGCACGCTCCATGCTTCCCGGCGTGAACAGCCCGGTCTCCTGGATCAGCTTGCCGAAACTGCTGTTCGAGTAACTGATGTCAGGCTGGGCGCGAGCGAGCTCAGAGTTCAGGTTGTTGACCAGTTCGCCGGCGAAGCGGGTGACGTCGTCGCCCTCGGCCTCTTCGAGGCGCGTCAACGGTGAATTGATCCGCTGCTGCAGGTCGCGCTCGGCGGCGGCGATCGCCAGTAGCATACGCACGGTCTGGATTCGTGACTCCTGCGGCTTGGACTGGTCGTCAGACTTTCTCTCAAGCCGGTTGTAGCGGTAGACCTGCGCGAACACCCCAAAACGGTTCAATACAACTTCTGCATCGCGCAGCAACTGGTTCTGACGCTTGTAGGCTTCGTCAAGGTCGTTGCGCAGGCGCTGTCCCTCTTCACCACGGAAGTCGAGCAGGTTGCCCTTCTCAAGCGTAGTGCGGGTCATGGTGCGCAGTTCTTCCTGCAGCGATGCCATGCTTGAAATCGTGGTCTTGATCTGGCGGATCTGGCTGCTGACTTTCGCGCGCAACTCGTCGATCTCGTACAGCTCATAGGTCAGGATCGTGTGGTGCTTGCTGCCCTGGAACTGCGGCGGCGACTCGTCATCGACTTTTACCTGGTTCAGGTCGTAGGCCTGGATGTAAATCTCAATGGCCTGGCGTGTGCCCGTGGGGATGCGCTCGTCGCCGATCAGCTTGGCGAAGTCGAGCTTGAAGATGCCTTTCACGTTCTGCTCAGGTGCTGTCTCAAGGCGCTTGAACTCGTTCGCGAAGTCCTTGAACTCACGGTAATCCTTCTCAACGGCAAAGTGCCAGAACAGCTTGGCGCTGCCGATGCCGTAGTCGTCCACCATCTCAATCTCAAGCGGCAGCTCGGCGTCTTTGGTGATGTACACAAGCTGGTTTGAAACCAGCGGATCGCCCGAAAACAGCACTCGGACCGTCGGCGAAACGTCTTCCTTCACCTGCATCAGGTCGCCAATGTTCTTGGCGTTCTCAATCCCCTGAGCATCCACAAGGCGAAGGCGATACCGCGCCATGCCGAGTTGCAAGGCCGGAATGCGCGTCTTGTAGTGGTTTTCACCGGCGGCGCGGTCCGTATCAATCGGGAAGCGCTGGCTGCTGCCGACGTTGAAATCAACCATCAGGGCGGCGGCTTGCGGACCTTCCAGCATCAGCGGTTTTGTGGTGCTGAACTTGAACTCAACCTGCGTTCCCGCCACGGCGTCGATGGGCAGTTCCTGCGTCAACTTGGGCTCAATGGTCAGGTACTCGGGATACGTGAACGTGAGTTCAAGGGGGCTGTCCAACTCGGGCGCCGGAATAACCCGCAGCGTGTACGGGCCTGCCACGGCGTCGCCGGCGCGAATGGTAATCTGTTCAAGCGGGTTGATGACGCTCATCTTGTTGTAAGCGAAGAAGACTTGCTCAGGCGAGTCTTCGCCGTTGCCGGTAATGGTCGAGCGCTCCATGGGGCGCGTCACAACCTTGCCAACGCGAACGTACTTCCCGCTGGCCGGGTCTTTCTGGAAGGTCGCGATTTCGATCTCGGCAGAGTCGGGCACCACGCCGGTAGGACGCGCGATAAAGCGCAGGTCGCTGTTGCTGGCAACCTGATAGACGCCGGTCACGCCAAGCTCAGGCACTTGCTCTTCGGGGTCGAACGTGAAGTTGATCAGCAGTTCTTCTTTGGCCGGGTATTGCGCGATCTGGTCCTTATCAAGCACCAGCACTTCAAGTTGGGTTTCGGTCGGCCATTCCGGGCCTGCGCCAAGTGCGCGCTTGACCCAGATGCTCATGTTGTCGCGGGCGAACCACGCGTGCCCGAAAAGCAGAGTCATCGCAAACAGGCTTCCAACAACCATGATCAGCAACCGGCGCGACCGGACAGCATCGTTGAATTGCAGGCGGCCGGCGATATCAAATGACTCGCCGACGACAGCGCGGATCATGTCTTCGCTGGCGGCGTCCTTGTAGCGTTCCTGGCTGCGAAGAATCTGCAGCGAACTGATCAGACGATCATTCAGCAGCGGGTACTCGCGCTCGACCAGCAGCGCAAGGTCTTCGTCGCTGATGGTGCGACTGAGCGGGTAGATCAGTGAGCGCACCGCCACAACCAGCAACACAACGATGGCAACAACAAGGAAGCCGACTCGCAACCCGCCCGGAAGCTTCAACAGCATGTCGGTGTAGTACAGCCACAACGTCAGCCCGGCCGCCCACATGGTGACCTTGGCCAGCCCCCACGAAAAGAACATCAGGCGAATGTGCCCGCGAAGCTGTCCTAGTTTTTTCTCAATTAGCTGAAGGCTCATGTCTCTATCTCTTCCTGAGGTCTAGCTTCAGATTTTCGCTCTCAATACGTACGCGGGCCTGGCCCGGGGGGCCGTATAAATCTCCGCGGTAATCCAGACGCAGCCAGTGTTCCACCTTCGGCGTTGTGATCAGCAGCGACGAGATATCAAACGTGAAGCGGTAATACTGGCCGGGCTCAAGCCAGACTTCGCCGGTGTGGTCGACGCCCAGTTCGGGCTCAGGCGTTACAGGCCATGGCGGTGGTGTGCCGTTTTCGGGGATGCCGCCATCGGGCGAGTACTCAGAAACCGTCGAAACGTGCAATACGTAGACCGGCTCAGGAAACAGACCGTCGGCGTCAATCGCACGTCGCACTTTCACCGGCACGTAGCCGTCATTCACCAGCACGGCTTCAATGGAAGCGGTTGTTGATGTAACGCGGTTGATCACAAGTTTCAGCACCGGGCGCGCCGGATTGGGCAGTTTGCCTCGCTCAACTGATGTGCAGTTGCCGGCCGGAACGGTGAAGCCGCGCTCAGCATCCAGCCCGAAAACGCGTGCTGTGCCGGTGCCGACGCTGATCTGGGTTTCCGCACCGTCACGCGTGATGTTGATCGACAGGCTGCCCTGGTCGACCTTGACGAGGCAGTGCGGCGTCTCAATCACGAAGGGGCCTTCGCCCATGCCGCCCGGTTCAATCTCAAGGCGTCGCATCTCACCCTGGCTGAGGATTGCCTTGCGGGTTGCCGTGAATTTGAATTCAGTGTTCTGCGCAAGCTCGATTGTCGAATACGTGTTGTCCACGCCTGTCGGCAGCCAGATGAATGCATCGTAGGCGCCGGTGTTGTCGGGCTCGTCAGACTCGCTCTTTAGGATGAGTTCGCGATCCTCAACTTCAGCGCGGGACCGTCCGATTGTTAAAGAAGGATTGTGAAAGACGATCTGCCCAATCACGTTCGGCGCTGCCGCCGAGTTACCCGTCGAGCCCACGGCGATCAGGGTGATGATGGCACCCAGTCCAATCAAGGCTGCAATTATGAACGCCCGACGTAGCATGCAGTGCACGCCCGGCACCGCACCCGAAAACGCTCCTTCTTTCTTCATGCGGTCGCGAAGACGGTCAAAGCTGCCGCGGCGGGGCGCGACCTTTCGAACCTGCTGGTGAATTTTCAGGTGGGTGCGAATCTCTTCGAGTTCCGATTTCAGTTCGGGATTCGCCTCAATCTTCTTCTCAAGTGCTCCCTGCGCATCCCGGTCAAGCTCGCCGAGGGTGTAGGAAAGCAGCTGAACACCCATCAGGGGCTGCGTGGCGCGTTCGTCATCAAGCATTCTTCACCCCCTGCGCCGGCTTGGCGACGAAGCGTTTCAGCTTGTCGCGCAGCTTTTTCTCGGCGTAGTAGACGCGGGATTTGACCGTGCCCAGCGGGATTTCAAGTGCCTCGGCGATCTCGCTGTAGGTCATGCCCTGATAGAAGCTCATGACTAGCACCAGCCTGTGCATCGGGTCCAGATCAAGCAGACCGCTTCGGACGCCATCTTCAATCTCTCGCTTTTCGGCACGGTTGTCGGGGCTTTCTTCCTTGCCGGCCGCCATCTCTTCAATCAGCTGCACTGGGCGAATGGCCGCATAGCGACCGCTTGAGGTTGCGCGAGGGTCGCCTTCTGACAGCGCATCAACGCGTCCGGAATCAAGCAGGCTGTCGCTTTCGACGTCAACCGCGCGGCGGACGCTGCCCCGACGGGCTTCCAGGTCAATCCAGCAGTTGCGCCCGATGCGGTAGACCCAGCTTGAAACCTTCAGGTCTTCGCGGAAGGTCATCGCCCCCCGCCAGACGCGCATGAATGTTTCCTGCAGCAGGTCTTCGGCGCGCCCGTCGTCCCAGCTCAGGCGGTAAAACAGCGCGTATAGACGCCGATAGTACTTGTAGAAAAGCTGCTCAAACGCCTCCATGTTGCCGCGCTTGATGGCGGCCATGAGCTTGCGGTCCTGGTTGTCGGAGGCGGTACTCATGCAGCTTCCGGTTATTCATGCAAAGGTAATACGCGCCGAAGCGCTTGTCGGTTCGCGTAAATCTTGAATCCCGTCCAATTTAGGCGCTCAGACCCACAACCACAAGCGCACTGACACAGGACAACTGCCTCAGTGCGACAGCGCAGCGCCCCGCAAAGGGGTCAGACCCTGATTTCGCCGTGCAGGCAAAAAGGGACATTCGAAAGGCACTCGGGCGAAAACAGGGTCTGACCCCCTCACCCAAATTTGCGCTCGTAGCGTCTTTGCGCTGAGAAGTGGCAGTAACGGCCCGGAGTGCTTGACGGCACAGTGACGCCCCGGTTTGATGTTTCCTACCATGACAAACATGACTCGCAAACTACTGCTGTTGGGCGGCGTGCTTGCCTTCACCGTCTGTGTAACGGCTATTGTAAAGGCGCAGTTTGCTTCCCGGCACGACCCTGTTCCAACCTATAGCAAAGCCGTTGACTACAAGGACGGCGACTGGAAGTGGAGCGAGTCCAAGACTGGCACGGTAAAGGGCAGCCTCACGTTCAGTGCGCGCAGGCCACAGCAACCGGTCGTCGTCTATCTGGTAAAGCTCGGCGCTGACGACAAACCCGGCGAACAAGGGCTGTTTGACGCGCCTGACGATCTTTCAGTCAGCCAGAAAGGCGCAAGCTTCGAGCCTTCTTTCTCGGTGCTGGTACGCAAGCAGAAGGTGAAGTTTCTGAACGACGAGAAAAGCGAGATCAGCCACAACGTCTATTTTCTGGGCGACATTGAAGCTGACCTCGGGATCTTTGAGCAGGGCGAATCACGAGCCCACGAGTTTGAAAAAGCGGGCGAAGTCAGCGTTCACTGCAGCATTCACAAACGCATGGACGGCAAGTTCTACGTCGCACCCAACCCGGCCTTCGCAGTTCTTGAAAGCAACGAAAGCAGCTTCGAGATCAAGAACGTCCCGGCCGGCAAATACAAACTGCACACATGGCAGAAACAAAAGCGCTTCAAGGATTTCGAAACCACGCTTGAGGTGACCGACGGCGGCACAGCCGAAGTCACCGTGGAGATGAAGCGATGAAGCGAATAGCCAAATGCGCCGTCGTCTCGTTGCTCGCCGTGCTGGTGGGCGCGTGCAGCAGCACCCCAAGCTACCCGCAGCCTCAGGGCACCGAGGGCCAGATACTTGTGCAGCTCAGGGGTGAAGCGAAAGAGGGCGTTAGCGGGCCGAAGAAACGTGAAGTTCGGGGTGAGTACAGCGTCACCCGTGAGAGCGTTGAAAAGGGCGCAAACTTTGAGCGTGTCGATTACGACGAGATTGAAGACGTTGTCGTAGTCGTCCGGCGAAACGGTGTAGAGCCTTCGCCACCGTTCAACCTGAACCGTAAAGACGACACCGGCACGCTCGAGTTGGACGAAGATGGTTTCAGTCGTCAGCAGGCGCTCAGCTGGCTGGTCACCGACAAGGCCGGCAAGACTTACGCGAGCCAAACGTTGAAAAACGGCACAGAAGCGGCTGTAACGGTGTTCGCATTCAGCGATGACGACGGTTTTGAAGTCACGATTCAGCCCGGCAAGCAAGCGACCATCGAGATTGGGTCAGCCGGTATCTTCGAAGTCTTTTGCGACGAGATTGAGAGTGCCCACTGCTTCCTCTACGTAACGGGTTCAGACGACGCGTGGATCGGCAGCAGCGACGACAGTGCTTTCTTCAACGACCTGGCGCCCGGCGATTACACGGTCACGGTCTATCCGCCGCGTTTGCCTGAATGGTCAAAACGCCTCACGGTTGCGCCGGGCAAGCGCGAGACAGTCACGGCTGAGCTCACGGTCAACAAGCTTCCCAAAGTGAGTAAATGAGTCTTCGCTACAAGGCGCTGATTGCAGTGGTCTTGCTGGTTGCGCTTCTGACCAGCTTTCTCGTAGTCAGCAGCAGCGCCCTGTTTGAAGAAAACGCCCGCGCAAGCATCAACAACGAACTTCTCAAAGACCAGGGCATCCTCGACGAAAGAATTACTTTCGCGGCCCAGGCGTCTCGGCAGGGCATGCGCGCGTCGGCCGGCGACCAGGGCTTGGTCGAATTTTTGAATGACCCGCGCTACGGCGACTTCCGGGCCAACCTGGGCCCCTTTGCCGAAGACTGGCGGCGCGATGCAGGCGGTGAAATCTCGCTGTTTGCCGTGGACGTGTTCACGGCAGAAGATCGCAACGCCGAAGTCATCGGCAAGATCAGCGAAGACCTGATGCTCGTCTTCATCAGCTCGAAAGAAGAGATCGGCGACGCCCGACGCGATGAGATTGGCAAAGACCCTGAGCTGATTCGCTTCATGGACGACTTCTTCAAACCGGCCTGGAACGCAGGAAACGCCAAAGACCTGCCGACGTCGGCCACGGCGGTGCTGCCGATTGCGGGCAAGGTCTATCTTGTCGTCCAGAATTACCTGTGGCTCAGCATCCAGCGCCTTGAACCTGTAGGCGTCGGCGTCGTGCTGACTGAGCTTTCGCACGACTGGCTCAAACGCTCAACCGGCGACGAGGGCGTGGACAAGGTTGAGAAGATCGTTTTCGCCGGCGACATCGTTGCGTCTTCGACTCTCGATGATCAGGGTGGCGAGATTGCCGACAGCATTCTTTCGATGGCGCAGGAATCCGGCGCTGTTTCGGAAGACGGCGCACCCCGCCCGTTTGAGTTTCAATACGACGGCGAAACCTATCTGGGCGTTGCTTTCAGCAGCGAGTTGTCACCCAAGGGCACACCAAACAGGCCCGGCTTTGTCGCGTTCAAGAATCTTGATGCCGAGTTGCAGCAGTTCAAAGAGCTGCGCACGAACGTCTCGCTGATCGGTGCGGGGTTGGGGTTGATGGCTGCGTTGCTGGCATACTTCGGCGCCTACCTCGTGATTTCCAAACTGCGCCGCATTGAGGTCGCCACCGGGCAGATTCGTGAAGGCAAGTTTGACACACGCGTCGAGATTCGCGGACGCGACGAGCTCGCACGCCTAGGCAAGGCCTTCAACGATATGACGACCGGACTTAAGGCTCTCGGCATGTACACAGACAACACGCTGGCCAAGAACCTGCTCGACAACCCGGAACTGTTGAACGCACCCAGCAAACGTGAAGAAGGCAGCATCTTCTTCAGCGACATCAAGGGCTTCACCAGCATCAGTGAGGGGCTCAGCGCTGAAGACTTGACGAGTCAACTCAATGAGTACTTCGCGGCGCTGGGCAAAGCCCTGCGTGAATCGCGCGGCTACGTCGACAAGTTCATTGGTGACTCCATCATGGCTTTCTGGGGCCCGCCCTTCGTCAAGGACGGCGACTACGCGGTACGCGCCTGCGAAACGGCGATCGCCAGTTTCAAGGTCGCTGCACAGCTTCGGGCGGAATGGGAACAGCAGGGAAAGCCGTTATTCTTTCAGAGAATCGGTATCGCCACAGGTGAGGTCGTGATCGGCAACATCGGAACACAGACGAAGAAGAATTTCACTGTCATCGGCGACAGCGTGAACCTCGCCAGTCGCCTTGAGGGCGCCAACAAGCTTTACGGCACTGAAGTCCTCACTGACGAACGGACCTATGAGTTGGCGAAGCGCTGGATACTATTCCGCGAAGTCGACCAAATTCGCGTCGTCGGCAAATCGAAGCCGGTGCGTGTGTTTGAGCCATTGGCGCTGGTCGGCGGCGAGACAGCCACCTACGCGTCAGAGTACCAGAAGTACGACCAGGCTTTGCTGCACTACCGCGCCGGAGAGTTCGAGCAGGCCGTGCCACTGCTGAACGAATTGCTTGCACTCCGAAAAGTCGACGGCCCGGCGCAGTGGCTGCTTGCACGGTGCAACGAGTTGCTGAAACACAAACCCGACGACTGGGAGCCGGTAACGACCGCGACGAGCAAATAGTCGAAATGGCGGGAACCAATAACGCCGATCAAGCGTCTACTTGGCAGCAGGGATTGAAGCCCTGAAGCGGAATGGATGCCATGACACTCACGGTAGAACAACAGGAACTTTTGCACGCCTTCGTCGATTGCGAAGTAAGCAACGCCGAAGCGCAGATCGCAAATGAGCTCATCAGCAAGTCCGATGAGGCCCGTGAGTACGCCGATGAACTCAAGCGCCTGCGTGCGCTGGTCGCCGAGCACGGCTGCGTTGCCGCGCCGGACGGACTGCGCAATCGCATCTGCACGGCATTGCGCGCCGAGTGCGGGCAACAAGCACCTATCCACCAGTTACCGGTCGTAAACTGGCGCACGATGGTGATGGCCATCGCAGCAGCCGTTGTGGTTAGCCTCGGACTGATCTTCGCACCGTCACTGATGAATGAGAGTCAAGGCGGCAGCGAGATCGCTGAAAGCGGAACGAACGAACATGCCGCAACGACTATGGTCGTCGACGACGAGATACTCAAGTTCGGGTCAAGCCAGCCCGGCGACGTCGATGCCGGTGACCAGCGAGACAACCCGCCGACACCGCCGAGCGATCCCGCCGAACCGGCCGAAGGCAAGTTTCTGCCGCAGAACGAGCGCCAGGACGCCGGCAGAGACCGCGCCGTGCTGCGCCTCGACCGTGACAATCAACCGATCGAAATCAGCGTCAATATGAACCGCCAGCGCAGCGCCAGCACGCTACAGGTTTACAACGACATGCTGATCGTCAGTTGCCTATACGGCGATGCGACGCTGCGCGACATAGATCGGGATCTTGACGATCGCAATGAATCGGCACGAGACAGCATCGAACATGATTTCACCGGGCGCGACTTCAGCGACTTCGACGGGCTTGAAGTCGAGGTGAACGCAGACGAAGTCACCGAGTTGCTGGCCGCCCTGAATCGCATGACCAACGACCAGGGCTATGGAAACATCGTCCTGCCGGGTGACCTGCGCCGCGATACCGTGGTCCGGTACGCCGTCGTTGATGAGCTGCAGGAACTCACGGACTTGGTTGAAGTCGGGCTGGAGTCCTCATCCAGAGAGAACGGGTCCCGAAACAGCGACAACGACCCTCGCGCTCAGGGATATCTGCCGGCCGATGTCCAGCGCGATTGCCTGCGCAGGAAGGCTGAGGTTCTGCCTGTAACCGGTGCCACGACCAAGCTGAGCCGTGCGCTGCAGAAGCTCGAAAAAGACGGTCCAAAGGACGACGACGCACAGGACAACGCCAATGGGGACTCCGAGGCCGCAAAGGGCGCGCGACCGGACCGTCGTAAAGTCAAGTTATTACTGCGCTTACGCTAAGTTCACCGAATTCCGCTATTTCTTCGAGATTTCTGACAGAACGGGAACCTGACCCGTGGCGAAAGCGTCTTAGTTCTGTGGCGGGAACCCCTTCCTGCCGCCACCGACCCGTTGGGCCGGCGCGTTTGGAAAGTATGGTGATGAAATGACCACCCCTCTCACAGAGGAACAACGCGAGCTCCTTTCCGCCTACCTCGACGGCGAAGTTACCGACGCCGAGCGACAGACGGCCGAAACACTGCTTAAGCGCGAAGACGCGCAGCAGTACCTGGAGTCCCTGCGAGCCACTGCCGACCTGGTGATGAAGCATGCTTCCATCAAGGCGCCGGTCGGGCTTTCCGGGCGCGTCATGACCGAACTTCAGAAAGACCTCAAACCGAAAGCAGGCAAGGTTCACACCTTGCCGGCCGTCAGTTGGCAGACGCCATTGTGGGCAGCCGCTGCGGTGGTCGTGCTCAGCCTGGCGGTCATGTTTGGCCCTTCATTGCTGAATGTTCAATCGACACCGGATTCTGATGTTGCGCGCAGCGTACTGGATAACCTGCCGCAAGGATCATCAGACCCGATTCTGCACGTAGACCCACCTGTCAGTGAAAAGCCCGAAGGGACGCTCAAAGACGGAACCAACGACGAGAACTTCGCACGCGGCGGAGGCAGCGGCGGACGCACACTTGAGCGCTTCCGACACGATGGCGACGCCGAATTGGGTGCTATCGAGGGAATGGCTGAAGAAGCCGAGAAGTCCTCTGAATCGCTCGACAAGCTCAATAAGGAACTTCGCCGCGCGAGCGCCCGCGACGGTCAATCGCCCGCCGAAGATGCCGTAGACGAAGTACCGGACGCAGAGTCGGCAGATCCAAAGGACGCACCCAAGATGGGTGGAGGTACATGGGGCCCGGCGGACCCCACGACCGAAGATGAGCGCGAGCAGGGCAAGCGTACCGCTGACGGCTCTAACGCACCCACACCACCTTCGCAGCCGCAAGAAGATGCAGCCCGCAACGGCGAAACAAAGAAAGTGGAAGAGGCCGACAAAACCGAGCGCACAAAGGGCAAAGACACTGGCGGCGACACTGATGACACCGGCAGCGACGACTTGGCAAAGAAGGACTACGACGCACCGGGTAACGACGCCAAATTGCCTGAAGGCCAGGACCGTAAGTCACGTAACGAACTCGAGGAAGACGAGAAAGACAACGAATCCCAGCCCGAGAGCAGCCCAAACCGACGCGCTGGTCAAAGCAATGCGGCAGCGCTGGAGATTCAGATTGCCGACGGCGCAACATTGCAGGGTCAGACCGACGTCCTCTGGGTTAGCAGCCTGTATGGGGACGCCACCATCGCCGACAGCGATAGCGACGAGATCGAGAGCATCAGCGTAGAAATCGAGCAGGACAAGCTGCCGCAACTCATGGCAGCACTGCAGAAGCTGGCTGTGGATCAGGGCTACGGCAAAGTTGACGGCGGCAGTGAAGTGCCGGGCGTGCTGGAACCGGCAGGCACTGCGCACGAAGCAAGAATCAGCGGCTACCTACCGACAGAGAGCAAAGCAAAGGACGCGAACGCCACTGAGTCCGCACCGGAGCCGAATAAAGAAGCACCGGCAAAGGTAACTGTGATCATTCGCCTCAAGTAGGTCAGACAGTCAAAGCGGCCGGCGACATGCCGGCCGCTTCTCTTTTTTCACCCCTGGCGGCTACACTCAGCAAGTGGAACCACTGGACCCGAAAAACTTCGACTGGCCTATCCCCGAGCCCGGCAGCCCCGAGGAAGAGGCCCTGCAGGAATCCCTTCAGTATGCAGGTGAAGGAATCCAGGACGACCTGCGCCGCCTGCCCGACAGTCTGGCAAGTGACTTCATTGAACTTCTGTCGCGTTGTTTCGACGCCTCGCCTGCCCCCACGGAAAGCGTGTCGGCACTTGAGCGCCTGTTTTCACAGTCGGGTGACGGCGGCGAGATCTTCGTACGCCAGAGCCTGGCTTCGCCGGTCTCGTTCAAGCGCCTGTTTGTTCTGCTGGGACACTCCCGAAGCCTCGGACGTTTCCTGATTCGAGGCGGTTGGCGTGAGTTTCTTGTTGAGACTGAAGAAACTTTAGCCGCACCCGTTACACGAGCCGAAGCCGCAAAGGGCACGCGCACAAGGATTGCCGAGGGCGAGGACGCGTCTTCTGCCCTGCGCTGGAACCACCACAGACTCGCGACGCGCGTGCTCTATCACGAAGTCATGCTTACACGACCACTCGAAGAGATTGCACACGAGGTCAGTGAACTCGCCGACGCCGCACTGGAAATTGCACTCGAGCAAGCCTACGCGACGCTGGAAGCCAAGCGCGGTCTGAGACGCGCCGACGACTTTCGATTCTGCGTAATCGCCATGGGCAAACATGGCGGGCAGGAACTGAACTACTCAAGCGACATCGACCTGATGTTCGTCTTCGAGGGATCAGGCCCCGGACGCATGGATGCGCAGAACTATGCGGTAAAGCTGGCCGAGACGTTGATTCCGCTGGTCGATTCCGTCACGTCGGACGGGCACGTTTTCCGCGTCGACACCCGCCTCCGACCGGAAGGCCAGCGCGGGCGCCTCGCCCGTGAACTCGAATCGATGGTGACTTACTACTACAGTTTTGGACGAACATGGGAGCGGCAAGCCCTGATCAAGGCCCGTGCCTGCGCTGGCGACCTCGAACTCGGCAACGAGTTTCTGGAACGCTTGCAGCCATGGATCTACCGCAAGTACCTGACCCTCGAAGAGATCAACCAGATCAAGTCACTCAAGCGGCGCATTGAACAGCGCACCGAACAACGAGACGAAGCATTTCTTGACGTGAAGACCGGCTTCGGCGGCATCCGCGACATCGAGTTCGTCACCCAGTTTCTGCAACTGATGAACGGCGGTCGTATCCCCGAAGTGCGCTTGCAGGCTACGCTGACGGCGCTTGATGCACTGGCAGGAACCGGCGCAATCACCGAGATCGAAGCGATGGCGCTTTCAAACGCTTACCGCTTTCTCCGCAGTCTTGAGCACCGCTTGCAGGTCTGGGACGGCGTGCAAACACACACCCTGCCGAACGATCCCGCCGATCTCACGCGTCTTGGGCGCGCGATGGGTTTGCGCGGCGACAGCCACGCCGATCCCGCACGTCTTCTGATTCACGAGCTGCAGACGCACACGGTGCGCACGCGCGGACTGATGCTGCGGCTGTTCGCCGACCTGTTTACGGAAGGCACAGCACACGCCGAATCGGAGTTGGTACTCGACCCGGACATGACGCCGGAGACAGCCGCCCCGGTACTCGCGCGTTATCGCTTCAAGGACACCGCCGCAGCCTTTGAAGCGATCCGCGACATGGGACGTGAGCCCGGCATTTACGAAGCCCGTGTGCGTAAGTACCTCGCCTCGACCATGCCGGCGTTGCTTGAATACTGCGGGCGCTCCCCGGACGCCGACTTCACGCTTCGCAACCTGGAACGCATTACTCGAGCGCTGGGTGCGAAGTCCGTCCTGTTTGAGTTGATCGCGGAAGACAAGAGGGCCCTGCAGGTTTTCGGCGCGATTGCCGCGCAATCAAACTGGTTGACCGACATTCTGGTGCGGCGCCCGGGGCTGGTGGACGAATTCATCGACGAGTTGCAGACCTTCACGTCGCTCAATCGCGCTGCGCTGCGGCATCAGTTGCGCGACCGGATGATGTTTGCCGAAGATGTTACGGATGCGCTGTTCTGGGACCGCGACGTCGAGTTGCTGCGCATCGGGCTCTTTGATGTAACCGGGCGCACGCCGCTACCGGAAACGCTGCGCGAACTTTGCGCGCTCAGCGAAGTCATGCTGGATGCCGTGCTTGACGTGTCAATTGCGGAAGTCCTGGACGCGGGCGACTACAAGCTAAGCGGCGATCCGCGCGAGCACATGGGCGTGATCGGGATGGGCAAGCTTGGCGCTGGCGCATTGAACTACGCCAGCGACCTCGACCTCGTGTTCGTGTACGACCCGGGCGCCTTTGACGAACGCTCAACGGCCCAGACGTTTTACAGCAAGGTCGTACGTCGCCTCTTGAGCCTGCTGGGAAGCAGCGGTGAGCGCGGCAAGTTGTACGAAGTTGATCTGCGCCTACGCCCCCGTGGCGGCGCCAGCAGCCTGGCTGTGACGCTGGACGAATTGCAGCGCTACCTGACGACCGAGGCCGGGTTCTGGGAAAGACTGGCCGCCTGCCGCGCCCGCGTGCTGAACCCGGACGCACCCGCAGGCGCTGTAGCGCGGAAAATATTCGATGAGTTCATATACGGTGGCGGCGCAAACGCCGAAGAGACCCGCGCCATGCGCACTCGCCTTGAGCAAGAATCACCCAGGAATGCACTGAAACGCGGATACGGCGGCACGCTGGACATTGAGTTTCTGCTCGCGCACCTGCAACTGAAACACGCAGAGCAGATCCCGGCCCTGCGCCAGCCTGACCTGTGGGAAGTCCTCGAAGTCGCCCGCGAGCACGAACTAATCGACCCACGCAGCTACGACGCCATCAGCGGTGCCTATGCGTTCCTGCGGCAGGTGGTCAATCGCGTTCAGATTTTGAACGGCGTGTCGGTACACGAGCTGCCTGAAGGCGACGAACTTGAAGTGTTCGCAATGCGCATGGGTTACAGCGCCGGCGGAACCATGACCGCCGCAAATCAACTGATGGAAGAACTGGACTGGCACCGAAACAACGCCCGCCAGGCCTTTGACCAGTTTGTCGTGTAGAGGCGGGGCTAGAGATCACGCAAAGTGCGCACGCGGTGCATCGGGCGATGCAAGCATCGCCCCTACTTAACTTTATAGGTTTCGCCCTCTTTCAACTGGAAGAAGTTGCCTTCAGGACGCTGCAAAGTAGCGATAGCGATTTCGTGAGTGGCCCCCGGGAACTCGTACTCGACTTTAATCGGACGCCCCGCCAGGTCTTTCATGACTGCGCCGTCAGGCCCCTTCAACTCTTCACGAACAGACTCGCGAGTCTCGGCCGTATCCAGCGCGATCTTTGCCAGCTTCGGCCCAAGGCGGAAATCTTCAACGGAATCCAGCTCAGGCACATACGCGAGGTCGCCGATCTGATCTCCCAGCTTGTGGACGAACTGGGCTGAAACGCGGCGTCCACGTCGGTAGATGACGACTTCAAACAACGCCCGATCCATCGAGCCACCCAGAAAGCTGATACGCGCCGTGCCACCAACAGTGATCACGCCGGGCAGCGACATTGCGCTGGTCTGCGCGCCGCGAGTGATCTGGATGCGGTACTGGTAGGTCTGCCCCATGGCAACTTTGTCATCAAGGTACTGCAACTTTGAAGCATCTACACGGGCGACCTCATCAAAGTTCGCGCCGCCAACCAGCGAGCGGAATATAACCACCCGGTCCGCCTTCGGTTTCACGGGCAGGCTCCAGGCCAGTTGAACGCCATCGCCGCCTGCAATCACAAGCGGTGCATCAGGTTGCGGCAACTCAACACTCTGGGCGTTTGAATCAAAGGTCAGCGTACCGATTGCGCCAATCAGCACGATAGTCAGCGTTAAGATGACAATTCGTAGTGGCATAAGACCAATTGTGGCTTGTAGTAGGCTGTCGGGGAATGCCAAATCCGGACACACCGAAACTGGACTGCAATGGCACTGGCAAGACTGATCACACCCGAAGTCGAAGAGATGCTGCGCACCGGTGATTACACCGGCTTCCGCGCGTTGTCAGAGCATCTGCACCCGGCCGACATGGCCGAGCTGATCGAGTCCGTCCCGACCGAGCGCCTGCTGGTCGCCTTTCTGGCTGTCGCCCGCGACCGCCAGCCCGAAGTCTTTGAGTATCTCGACCCGAACACGCAAACGCTGCTGCTCGATGAATTCAAGCCGGATGTCATGTCACGCCTGCTGAACGACCTGTCCGACGACGTCCGCACGGAGCTACTTGTTGAGTTGCCCGGGCAGGTAACCCGCCGCCTACTGGAAACGCTCGGACCCGACGAGCGCAAGCGCGCGCTTGCACTGCTCGGCTATCCGCCGGACAGCGCCGGGCGCCTGATGACACCCGAGTTCCTGCACATCAACGCCAACGCGACGGCCGCCGATGTACTGGCGAAGGTCCGCAAGCTGTCCGGCGAAGTTGAAACCGTCTATGTCATCTACGTAATCGATTCTGGCAGTCGTCTGCTCGGGACGGTCAGTCTGCGGGACGTCGTCATCGCAAAAGAAGACGAACGCGTTCACGACTTCATGACCGAGAACATCAAGTCCGTGCACGCACACGACGACCGCGAAGACGTGCTGGCGAAGCTGCGTGAATACGACTTGTTAGCCGTACCCGTCGTGGATTCACAGGACCGGTTGGTCGGCATCGTGACCTTCGACGACCTGTCTGACGTCCACGAAGACGAGGCCACGGAAGACATTCTCAAGATGCACGGTGTCGTAACCGAGCAAGACGACTACTTCACGGCAGGCCTGTTCAAACGCTTCCGCAGCCGCGTTATCTGGCTGGTAGCGTTGGCGGTCGTCGGTACCGGCAGTGTTCTGGTGCAACAGGCCTACAACCCGATCATTTCGCAGCTCAGCCTGCTGGCCGCGTACATCACGCTGCTGACGGCAAGTGGCGGCAACGTCGGTACACAGAGCGCAGGTATTCTGATTCGCGCCGTTTCAACGGACGACATGGACCGCAGCAAGCTGAAGAAGATCTTTTTCGGTGAAATCCTGATCGGTATGGCGCTGGCGGCGACGCTGGCTGTGATCGGAACCGTGCTGGTGCTGGTTCGCGGCGCGGAGGCGCAGGTGCTCGGCGGGCACGACGTCACCGAGGTTGCGACCATCGTCGGCATTTCCATGTTCATGGCCGTGCTGACCACGAACACACTCGGCGCTGCCATCCCGATCATCATGCGGCGCATCAATGTCGACCCGGCCGTAACCGCCGGCCCGTTCATCACGACAGCCGCAGACATCCTGACTGTGCTGGTCTACTTCAACATCGCACAGGCCGTGATTCTCGACTAGTGGTTCATGCCAGTTGAATCCATGCGTGGCGCCGACAATCTTGTCGGCGGTCGCGCTGATTCTAGCGCGACAGTTTCGCCTTCGCTCCGCTCAGCCGGCCCGACAAGATTGTCGGGCCCACCCAAAAACTCAGTTGTCATAGTCCACTAGATAAATCCAGCAACTGCGGCACGCGACGACGCAAAGAGCGCGACGGACGCGAAGAAGTGCAAACACCATACGTGAACATAGGTGCACACAACGTCCGCTTAGCCGGCACGTGCACCTATGTTCACTTATGGTTGATCTTGGAAGCTCGTCGCGACCACAGACAAGATAGTCTGTGCCACGCGGTTCATTGCCGGTGATCTGTGAAGATTCTCTAGCGGGTTGTGAGGTTCAGAACGATCGCCGTCGCCACGACGTTCAGCAGCGAGATCGGGATCAGCTTCTTCCAGCCAAGGTTCATCAACTGGTCAAAGCGGAAGCGCGGCAACGTCCAGCGCACCTGAATATACAGCCACAGGAACGCGCCGACCTTCAGGCAGAAGATCAAAGGCCCGGCCAAACTGGCAAGGAATGAATCCGCCGTCGGGTCGATGCCCGGGAAGGTCCAGCCACCCAGGAACAGCAACACCACAAGACAGCTTTGAATCACCATGCCGTAGTATTCACCAAGGAAGAACATGGCGAACTTCATGCTGCCGAACTCGGTGTGGTAGCCGCCGACAAGCTCGGCTTCCGCTTCCGGGAAGTCAAACGGCAGGCGGTTGGATTCAGCGTATGCGCAGACAAAGAAGATGATGAAAGCAACCGGCTGCCGGAAGATGCCCCAGCCGCCAAAACCAAGAAAGCCACCGGCCTGATCAATCGCCATGTCGCCAAGGTCAAGCGTACCGTAGGTCATGATCATCGCGAGGATCACCATGAACATGGCAGCTTCATAGCTGATCAACTGCGCGCCGGCGCGTACGGCACCGAACAGGCTGTACTTGTTGTTACTGGCCCAGCCCGCAAGCGACAAACCGTGAATCGACAGGCTCAGGAATGCCAGCGCAAACAGAACACCCACGCCGAAATCAGCAATCTGATAGTTCACGAAGAATGACTCACCGGCACCTTCTCCATAGTTGAAGGTGAACCCGTGCCCGAACGGGATAACCGCAAAGGCAAGCGCAATCGGCACGAACACCAGCGCGGGCGAAATGATGAACAGGAACTTGCTGGCCCGTCGCGGAACGAAGTCTTCCTTCAGGATCAGCTTGAACATGTCGGCCAGGGGCTGCAGCAACCCGAACATACCCCAGCCCGCCAGCGGGCCGAGAATCTTCCAGTTCGGAATGCCGACCTTTGAAGGCCCGTCACGAAGCTGAATCCACGCAGCAACCTTGCGCTCAAGCCAGATCAGCGCCGGAATCACGGTCATGATCACGCCGAACGCAACCAGCACCTTGATCGCGTTAAACACGAACAAAAGCGCGTGCGGTCCTGATTCAGTTGCTTCCGCCAGAAACATGCTTACCCCATGGATTGCGCGGCTACATTACCCCCCGCAACGTCGGAATCAACGCCCTGTTTTGGCGTGTATTTACAGCAACCAAAATGACCAATGTCGCGGGCGTAAGGCAGCAGCGGGCTGCCAAGATCGCGCATCGCGACTACACTCCGGTCATGTCCAAGCTCAAAGACGCCATCCGCAAGACCGCCAAACGCCTCGGCTTTGAGCGAGTCGCCTTCTGCGCAGCCGAAGAATCCCCCCACGCCGCGTACATCGACGATTGGCTGGCCAAGGGCAGCCACGGCAGCATGGGCTGGATGGCCAAGTACCCGGACACGCGCAAAGACATCCGCAATCGCTATTCGTGGGCCAAGTCGTTCGTCATGCTGAGCCTCGACTACCCGGCCGAGTTGCCCGCGAAACTCCCCGCCAAGTCCGTCATACCCAACGTCGCCCGGTACGCCCGCGGTGTTGACTATCACGACGCGTACAGCGGACGCCTGAAGAAGCTGGAGGAAGAGATTCTCAAACTGGGCGGGCCGGAATCCCGCGCCATGTGGTACCAGGACACCGGCGCATTTCTTGAGCGCGAACTCGCCGCCAAGGCCGGACTGGGCTGGGTCGGCAAGAACACCATGTTGATTGACCCGGCGCGCGGAAGCTGGACCCTGCTCGCACTGGTCGTCACAAGCCTTGAGCTTGAGCCCGACCCACCGATCACCGACCACTGCGGGACGTGTACCCGCTGTCTCGACGCCTGCCCCACCGACGCCTTCCCAGCGCCCTACCAGCTAAACGCCAGCCGCTGCATCAGCTACCTGACCATTGAGCACGAAGGCCCGATTGATGAAGAGTTGCG
>JAGQRE010000006.1 GCA_020425695.1 Planctomycetota bacterium | reverse complement strand
GACGCTCAGGGCCAAATGAGAATCGAGGGCTCCCTGACGGGCGCCCTCGATTCTGTACTGAAATTGGTAGCGGGGGCCCGATCCGCACTTGAGTACAGAGTCGAGTTGCGATGGACGTCGGGCGTGCGCTTGTCGGCGTAAAGGTCCAGTACTATAGGGTTTCCGTGCAGCGCTCAGGCTGCACGGACAGAATCACCGTTGGATCAAAGTCATCGGTCAAAACTGCCAAGACGGCATTTTCGGTAACGACAAGTGACAAAGGCTTCGTATGACTGATCGCAACGCATCAAGTTCTACAAGAGTAGAGAGGGGGCAGGCACTGGTGCAAGACAGGCTTCGGAGGAATCGAAGCGAACCCACCCCCTCATAAACTGAATCCTGACCTTTCCTGGTCGACGAACTGAACATCCGGACTCTTCAACGAGGCTGTTCCTACACTCACAAAGCTTCTATTCCTCCGAATGAAGCTTGACTTCAATGTTCTTGTGCAACCTGTTACCGGCTCGTAGAAAATTGCGACTGGCGCTAACACCCCTGGCTCCATACACGGCTTAGTCCGTCCAAGGGACGGGGTTGTTGATCTCGCGAAGTTTGCCGACATTGCTGGCGTGGCAAGCGAGGCAACCGAACGTCATCCCTCCGTAGGCTTCAGACAGACCTTCTCGCTTCTTCCTCTGGGCCAAGTCCATGATCGTGGCTGAGTTTTCGACAACGGGTTTCCAGAATGCGGACCTTGCAGTCGCGACATTTCGGATTGAGGTCAGCGCATCTTCCATTTTTGCCAGGTCCCACTTGTCCAGCGAAGCGCGTAAATCGACCTCGTTGTCACAAATCAGTTTCATTTCTTCGAGGTGGGGAGTCCGAAGGGGTGGATTCGGCTCCGGGTTGACTGCTATGTGGGGCCGTGGTTCGTTCGACTTCCACTGGTCTAACGTGCCTTCGTTGACCCGCAGGTACCAAGGCGACCATGTAGCGGCATGGCAACTATCGCAAGCCATGCTCACCTTGTCGATTTGCGCGGACACGCCAATTCGGTCTTCATCTTCAAGTGCAAACAACCCTTCCTCTGACTCAGCGACTAGAAGCTGCCAATAGCTTGCATACAACTCTGCCCGCCAATGTATGTCCGTTGCAAACATCTCGACTTCTGCCCAGGAGGGTTCATTTTCCCCGCTACCGGCAGCAACGATACGATTCGCGTTCAGCCACATGTGCCGCATGGTAGTTTTGTATTGGCTTCGATAGAGCCACTCAGAATTCGACTGATCGTCCCAAGACAAAGGAGGCTCTGAGGTTTGGGCTTGGTTCCCCGTCTCTTCTTCACCACCTTGACCACAGGCCACCGCCAGCAAGGAGGCTGCAATTGCGGCCAGAAGGAAAAGAGCCCGGCATGTTTTCATCAAAGTTCTCCGACAGTCGTTTTGAAGCCTTCCGGCATTCCATTGAATTCGCGACAGATCAACAACTCGTCGCCGTTCGAATACGGGCTGGTCAGAGTCCGGTAAACAACCGACCAGTCCTGAGCCGCCCTCATCGAAGACGGGATAGCAACTCTCTCAACTACCCTCCGTCGGTATCGGGGGTTTCCCGTAAGTCGGACCTACGACTTCTGCAAGGCTGATCGTTGCCAACGACTCTTGCAGCCGAGCGTCCACAAGCTCCAATTGGGCTTCGTATCGGGTGCGCATAGATTCGAGCACGAGAACTACGTCAAGGCGTCCTAGTTCGCCCAGTTTCACGACTTCTTTCACTTGTGTACTGGCAAGTGGGAGTAGCACGTCCTCAAGCGTCTTTCGAATCTCGGTTGCAAGCTGAAGTTCTTTCTCTGACACCGCGACTTTTGCAGCAAGCCGTTCATATTCAGCTTCAAATGCTGACTTCGATGCCAGACGCTTCGCCCTTGCTTCGGCGATGCCACGTCGGTTCAGATTGATAATGGGTATCGGGAGTCCGAATCCGATCCCAATGCGGGACTGGCCCTCCTCAATCTCGTAGCCAGGACCGATGGTTAGGTCTGGGTACTGCTTCCTAATCTCCAACCGAAGGGACTGTTCCGCGACGTCATAGGCAGCACGTTTTACCGCAAGGTGGGGATTGCGTTCGCGCATGGCCCCAATGACGTCGGGCGGTACGTTCAGGAACGCGTCGAGTTGCGTAACGAGCTTGACGGGCGCTTCTGGCACGAGTCCCAAGATGCCGCGAATGACATCTACCTGGATTGCCGCTTGGCGTTTGAGCCGCTCAATCAACAGTTCCTGTCGTACCAGTTCGATTTCAAAGACTCGAACCTCCGCTGCGGTCACCCTGCCAACATCTAACAAGGCCTTCGCTGAGTCTCGGATGCTTTCAACTTCGCCCAGCTGAACCTCGGCGAGGGCTAGCCGTTGGCGAATCGCAGCCAGCTTCACCCACTCGCGCCTAAGGGCTCCGAGCAGTTCCCACTCGGCCGCTACGACAGACGCCCACTCCTCACGATGGACCGCGTAGGCTTTATCTTGCTCGACACCAGGACGGCCTGACAGCGGAATGGTGAATCTGATCGCGGCAGCGGCGTACCATGGCTGAGCGATTGACGCGAGGATGACCCCTCCATCGACGCTGAGCTCCGGGTCCTGCCAATTTGCGGCCTCAATTGCTCCGGCGAGTGCCACGCCAGAATCAAGGCGGAGCGTTCGCAGGGACGCATTGAAGAACAAAGCAACTGCCTCGGCTTCTTCCAGGCTTAGTCCGTCAGCCGGGTCATATGGTGCCCGTCGACCACCGTCCCGTTTGTTCAAGTTTTCCGAGTACGCGCGGACTGCACTCCCGTTCACGTCACGAGATTCCCACTGCCGCTGGTGCTCATCCAAATCCAGCGGCAGTGGTGAGTAACTCTGACATCCCGCAACGCACCAAAGTGTGGTCACAGCGAGAATCGCTATCCCGGTTTCTCGACATCTCAACATCTAACGCTCCTGCTCGCCGCTGACACAAGAAACTCCACTACCGACAGCTCAAGCAGCTTTAGTAGCCGATACAGCCCGCCTACTTGTCAGGCTTAGACGTCACCATTCCGTCCGGACCGTCAACCTTCTCGACTTTGCCTTCGCCCTCAAGGGCCTTGTCAATGGCTTCCCAAACCGCCTTGATCGACAGCGTTGCGCCAGCTTTAGGGTAGACCTTCGTGGTTTTCTTCGGGACGTCGCACTCAACCCGATCCAGCCCGGCGATTCCCTTCGTCTCTCTCTCAATGTCCTCAGGGCACTCGTCATCCATATGATCTGTGTAAACGATAAGCGGTGTGGTCGAAGCTTTAGTGCCACCGTCATTCGCAGCAGCATTGTTCCCCGCTCCGCCACACGCCGTCATGACCAGCACGACAGCGATGACGAGCATTGCGTTGCCCACAGTAAACTTGTTGATACCTCTCATTAGTCTCCCCTTGTTCCTGAAAAATGAAGTAACGCTTATACGGCAGGTCAAACTAGACCTCTGTCTTAGCTGAATACACGCGAGGACGTCGCAGTTTGTCCGAAAGCACGTAGACGACACGGCCGACGACAAGCGACATAACCATGGCTACGACAACGCCACCGATGACTACGGTCGCCAGTGGACGTTGCACCTCCGCACCCATGCCTTTGTTGAAAGCCATGGGTACGAACCCCAACGCCGCCACAAGTGTCGTCATCAAGACGGGTCGGAGTCGTGTTTTTGCAGCGACTGTAACGGCCTCTTCGACCGGCATGCCCTTTGCTCGGAGTTGATTGATGTAAGACACAAGGATCATGTCATCGAGCACCGCGACGCCTGACAGCGCGATGAACCCAATCGCCGCAGAGATCGAGAACGGCATTCCTCGAATCCACAGCGCGAAGATTCCACCTACCCACGCGAACGGCAACGCCGTGAATACCCTGACGGAATCGATGATGTTGTGGTAGGTGAAGTACAGCAGGATGAATATCAGTGCGAGAGCCAGTGGTACGACCAAGAACAGTCGACTCTGCGCACGGATCAGGTTTTCGTACTGCCCTCCGTAGTCAATACGGTAGCGAGCCGATGGAAGTGCAACGCCCTCATCAACTTTTGCCTGAGCCTCTTCGACAAAACTGCCGAGGTCCCGCCCTCGGACGTTGCAGGTGACGGTGATACGACGCTGGCCCCACTCGCGAGTAATGGTGGACGGCCCTTCGATAACGGTTACATCCGCGAGTCGCCCCAACGGGACCTTCTCTCCGTCGGCGCTCGTGAGCAACAGCTCACGGACCGATTGGGCACCTTCTCGGTACTTCTCCGGAAGCCGGATGACAAGCGGGAATCGAAGCTGACCCTGAAACACTTCTCCTACTTCGAACGAGCCCAAAGACTCAACCAAGTTCATCACGTCCTGCGCTGGCACGCCGTAGCGCGCTAGTTGATCCTGACGAACTCGCACCTCCAACACAGGCTGTCCGGTAATCTGCTCAACGCTTACGTCGGCACTGCCTTCCGTTGACAAAAGGATCGACTCGACCTCCTGGGCTTTTTCCACGAGTTCGTCAAAGTCGTCACCAAAAATCTTCACAGCGAAGTCTGTTCGGACGCCGGAGACCATCTCATTGATCCGCATTTCAATCGGCTGCGTGTACGCCATCTTTAGTCCAGGCACATCACGCAAGCTGCGTTGAATCTTCTCGGTCAGTTCGGCTTGGGTGGACGCACGTTTCCACTGAGGCCGTGGCTTGAACGTCACGAATATGTCCGTGAGCTCGATGCCCATGGGGTCAGTTGCGACTTCGGCCGTCCCGATTCGACTCCACACATGTTCGACTTCGTCTGGGAACTCTCGAAGGATCGCCCGCTCAATCTGCGTGTTGCTTTCGACCGAGTCTTCGATGGAAGTACCGGTCAGGCGCACCGTGTTGATCACAATCGCACCCTCTGACAGTCGCGGGACGAACTCCGACCCTAGATTCGGGGCAACCACGCCAAATGCGACGAACAGGATGAGAGCGCCAACGGCCATGACAAAGCCTTTTCGACGCAACGCGAAATCCAGTACGGGAGTGTAGAGCCGAAGAACCAGGCGCATCAACAAGGGCTCCTTTTCCCTTGGTCTCCTTGGAAGGATTATGCTGGCGAGGGCTGGCATCAGCGTCATGGAGAGCAGCATCGAACCGGCTAATGCGAATATCACGGTAAGCGCCATTGGCCGGAACAACTTGCCCTCGATGCCCTCCAACGTGAGAATTGGAAGGTACACGATCATGATAATCAGCTCACCGAACAGAGTCGGTCGCCTCACCTCAATTGCGGCGTCGCGGATGATGTCCAGTTTGCTAGCGCCCGACTTGTCGCCAGCCAGCCGCCGTACGCAGTTCTCGACCATTACAACTGACGAGTCCACGACCATGCCAAAATCAATTGCTCCAAGACTGAGCAAGCTTGCCGCTATGCCAGCCTGGAGCATTCCGCTAAATGCTGCGAGCATGGAAAGGGGAATCGCCAAAGCGACGATGAACGCACCTCGAAAGTTACCCAGAAAAAGGAACAGCACGACTACGACGAATAGCCCGCCTTCAAGCAAGTTCCCCCGTACCGTGTCGATGACGTAGTCGACCAGTTCCGTGCGGTCGTAGACGGGCTCAACGCGAGTGCCGGGCGGCAGGGAGCCGCTCACTTCGTCCAACTTGTCCTTCATGTTCCAGGTGACTTCGTGGCTGTTTTCGCCCATCAGCATGAAGCCGATTCCGAGGACGACTTCCCCCTTACCATCGGCCGTCACCGCCCCGCGACGAATTTCGTGACCGATCTCGACGTCAGCGACGTCAAGAAGTTTGACCGGTACACCGTCTTCAGATGAGAGGATGATGTTGCGAATTGCGTCAAGCGATTCCAGGCGTCCGTGTCCGTGAACCAGCAGTGTCTCGGACTCGTCGCTTATGCTGCCACCGCCTACGTTCCGGTTGTTCTTCTCAAGCGCTTCTACTACTTCTTCGAATGTCAGTTCGTGCTTGACCAACTTTTCGGGGTAGATGCGCACTTGAAATTGCTTTTCATATCCACCCCAGCTATTGACCTCAGCGGTACCCGGTACGGTACGAAGTGTCGGCTTTACTACCCAATCGTGAGTGGTGCGTAGGTCCGTAAGATCTGAACCCTCGCTGGTAACGATGTAGTGAAACACCTCGCCCAGCCCTGTTGATACTGGACCGAGCTCCGGTTTCTGGAGGCCTTCCGGCAACTCAACGGTATTCAAGCGCTCGGTTACAAGCTGACGAGCGAAATAGATATCCGTGCCGTCTTCGAAAATCACCACGACTTGAGATAGCCCGAACTTTGATATCGAACGTACGAGTTCAAGCTTTGGCAGACCGCTCAGCGACTGCTCGATTGGGAAGGTCAGCTGGCTTTCGACTTCTTCAGGGCCTAGCGCCGGTGCGACCGTGTTGATTTGAACCATTACCGGCGTGGTATCCGGAAAGGCGTCCAGTTCCAACTGGTTCATCGAAATGAAGCCACCAACGCCGAGGACCAGCGAGCCGATAATGACCGCGTACCTATGCCGTAAGGAAAAGTTGATTAACCAGTTCAGCACGGCTGACCGTCCATCGTTGGAGTTTCTATTTCAGAGGCCCGACCGGGCTACTCACCTACGCAATCCACTCAGCCCGCGCCGAGCTTGTTGGCGAGCATTTGCCCCCTGAGGATTCCTGCCCCTGCGCTCACCACTACTTCGCCTGGCAGAACGCCAGCCAATAGCTCTACGAATTCACCGTCGCTGGCACCGGGTCGGACCTTTCGGACGTGGATGACTTTGGGGTAGTCAGGCTTGCGGAAGTTCTTGTCGCGCACAAACACGACATTGCAGTCTCCCTCCCACTGCACCGCGCTGCGTGGCACCACGACCGCGTTCGGTTCCTGCCTGAGAATGATATATGCCGTGCCGAATGTGTTGGCGCGCAGATTCGCCGGTATGGCCGTGATGGTTGCACGGACTTCCAACTGGCGCGAAATGTCGTCAACGGAATTGCTGATCCATTTCACGACCCCGTCAACCGTGATCTCGCCTACGTCGGATACGAACCGGACTGTGAGACCTTCGCGGACATACTTCGAATGCTCGGCTGTTACGCTCATTGAGACCATCATCTTCTCACGATTCGCGACAACACCGAGTACGTCACGCGTATCGACCACTTCGCCCGTTGCCAAATTCAGTTCCGTAACGATTCCGGCTTGTGGTGCAGTGAGAGGGAAAAGGCTGGATGTGCTGGTCGACTCTGCGATGTCCACTCTGAGCGACTCGGGAATGCCGAGAAAGCGCATTTCCTCGTTCAGGGTGTCCGGATCCAACTCGGATACCGACGTGGGAACGTTGAGCCCCAAGTTGGCCAGCAATTGGATCGTACGGGTCAGGCGGCTCTTCGCGCCGTCCCGAGCACTCTTTGCTTCGACCAAGGTCATACGCCCGACGCTGACTGTCTCGCTAACCTGGAGAAGCGTTTGGTACTCTTCCTCTTTAGTCTGCATCGCGATGACAGCTTCAATGTAGTTACCCTTCGCGTCGGCGATGCCTGGTGAGTCGATCAAGGCCAACACGTCGCCAGCCGCCACGGCGTTCCCGAGTTGGGTCCGTACCTGCCATACTCTGCCACCAACTGGCGAAGAAACTCTCGCGACGGCCGTTGGCTCGTAGACGACCTCGGCATTTGCAACGACGTGATCCTCCATCGGCCGCTCAGAAACGACTTCGAACTCTACACCCATCTTCTCGGCAGCTTCCAATGACGCGAACTGCAAGCGAGGAAGGTGAAGCGGGCACTTGGGATCGTTTTCCTGCCGATCCATTACGCGCAGTGCTGCAAGGGTATCGTACTTTGGTAGTTGAGGCGTGCCGTTCACTTGAGCCAGGTCCGGGTGACGCTCAGGGTTGTTGAATACGCCGTAGTCTTCGTCCCAGCCGTAGTAGGCAGGTCGCGGATATTCATCGAGGTTGCATTCCACGCAGAGGGACTCCGGCACTTTGTGGGCCTCACACCAGTCGGCCGTAGTCTCACTGCCGTCAGCCGTCAGTTCATCGAAGCTGGGAAGAGTCCAGCCGGTGTGATGTCCCCAGAACGCAACACCGCCTAACGCAACCAGAATCGCCAGCGTCGGCAATGCACCCCAAACTGCGGCGAACTTGGAGGCTTGGGTGCCATTTTCCGGCATCGGTTGAGGGGGATTACCACCCTTAGCGGCTTCGTTCATGACTATCTCCATCGATAGGTGCAGCGCGACCTGAGATGTTTCTGATTGCGAGCAACAGCAGTCTCCCTTATCCTAACCCTATTCCTTGCTATAGGCTCAAGGGGGAACTCATGAAAACTTCGAGAACCAAATCCCGATCACCGAGGCAAACTACTGGCACCGCCAGGGGATTAACGGTTGGCCAAGTCGCCAGGAAATACGGCGTAACTATCCAGACCCTAAGGTTTTACGAGCGAGAGGGGATTATTCGTGAGCCAGATCGATCCTCCGGCGGATACCGAATGTACGCCGACGCAGAGCTTACAATCATTAGGTTCATTTTGGGCGCGAAGGCATGCGGCTTCACACTTCGCGAGATTCGCGAGTTGGTAGACCTCAAGACGAGTAGCGACGCGAGGTGCGCGGAGGTACGTGAACGCACGGAGGACAAGCTTCTTGAGGTCGAGAAGAAGCTCGCAAATCTGAAGACGCTACGCAAACAGTTGAAGCAACTAATCCGTGATTGCCCGCCGGGGGACAGAGGCGTTGACGGCTGCAACATCATCCGCGATCTGGAACAGAAAAACTCCCCTTCTTGATTGCAGACACACCACACCCGTTTTTGAGTCGTCCCGAGGCTCGCACTGCCCGGCCTAGGTTGTGGAGTTCTCCGCCGTGTCTTCACCAAGAGTTCCGTCGGGCCTGTTTCTAGGCATTTCTGAGTATTTATCCACTATGCCAAGATTGTAGCAAACCGACGTCTTTCCGTCGCTAGCGGCGATGGTTGTCTCGCTGTCCCTGCCGAAAACTCCGTCGAGCCTATTTCTAGGCATTCTTGGGCTCCAACCCATATGGTCGAGATTGTAGCAAACAGACGTCTTTCCATCGCCACCTGTGATGGTTGTCTCGCGCCCCACAACCGGATAGGGCGACGAGATGATGTTCTTGAGGACGTCAGTGCTCGAGCAGTATGCGCTTCCGAGAAGGTGCACTATGTCCCGTCGATTCGAACGCCACAGACAATCTAAGCGGCGCCTATGCTTGGTCGCCCAGGCATCCTTGGTGTGGCGAACATCCTTTCGAGTTCCTTGCTTCCCCTGACTAAAGATTCGCCTTGGCTGATCCCTTCGCCGAAGGCATGGCGGCAGAGCTACATGAAAAACCTATATTTGTGCTCCGGCGGATCGCTGCTTCCAAACTCGCGCACAATGCTCGCGACCTTCTTGGAGAATGCGATTGTGATGGGATCTCGAGTTGCCAATCTACAGTTGTTCCAATTGAGCTTTGTCAGTGCTAAGACCTCGCGGCACACTCGCTCGCTGTCGGAATCTCCATGGTGTTCGATGATCTCTAACGGGATGGGCACTCGCATACCAGGATATGCACGGACGCTCGGCACGTAGCCAACGGTGTATACAAGATAGTTGCGCTTTCCCAATTCAATGACAGTCCCGCGCAGAGGCGGTTCGTGCCCAAGGCGCATGAACCTGATCCCGCGATCACCGAGTGCCAGGAAGTCGTGCGTGTGAACACCATCTAGTGCCCTCCGGAATCCGGCAAGTTCGCCAACGGAATATCTGGACGTCTTGTGAACAACTACTCGCGTCGGACGATCGTGAAACCGATCTTCGTAGTCGTCGAGAACGCGTTTCAAGGTACGTTCAGCCCCCGACTCACTCAAATGCGCCTGTCTCTCCAGCGGGTCCCAAGTAGCAGACTCACCCTTGAGGACAAAGCCTTCTCCGGTCTGTGCGAATGCCTGCGCCAAACTCGCGCGCGAGTCGTTGGTGCGACCATCCTTGAAGAAGCTGATGCCGAGAAAGCAGGTTCTGGGGTCCGGCTCCCTCAACTGCCAAGGAATGTTGCCCGCCTTGTACAATAGAGCCGTGACGATGTTCCAAGCAATGGTCGCGCGATCTTCCTTGCTTCTAGTGCCCTTCAGTGTCGGCTCCCAAATGAGTTGGATGGGCACGCGCCCTCGCATCGCGCGAGCTTTGAGCGCATTGTGGAAGTCCAAGTAGAGTGGCTCGTGCTCTTCATCTTCTTCTTCCACTACCGCCCCAGAATCAAACAGCATCATTTGGCCGACCTTCTCAGCTTCAGCTTCAGTTTCACGCTGAAACTTGATATGGGGCGGCACGAACACCTTCTTTGGGCCCCTGCTTCTTGGCGCACGACAGCCGTCTCTAACGTCCTGGGGTAGCACCACAATGATGACGTCGGGAGCTGGGTCTTTTGATGCTAGGGCAAGAACGCGGCCTACCACCAAGCTCACCATTCGCTCAACACGAGTTTGACGGCTCTTGTCGTCCAAGGCGGCGCGAACTTCACGATCCGTGAGAGTCTCGCATCCGTTGGGTATCAGTTCGGCCGTGCACTGGAGTGGTGAGTCATGCCCGAGCCCGGGGAAGTCCGGATGAAGGACCCTATCGAGGGGCTCACCCTTTGAATTCCTTCCCGCCGATATGCGACTGTGAAGTTGCTGAAGAAAGCCCTTTGTAGCCTGTACTGTTTCGCCTGTGCCAATTAGTCCCAGGCGAATTGCAGACCGGTGCACGCTGCCGGCTGATACCGGTCCATATAGAGTTAATCCTGCCTTAGGATCTTCAATTGCTTGGCCAGATCCGAAGAGGAGTTTTGGCTCTTCGACATGCCAAACTCTGAATGATGGGCCGTATTTTCTGAGCAACGCGTCCACGAGTTCACCACCTCGGACGCGGCTCCGTCGCTTGCGTTTCCGTTTCCGTTGGTTCTTCTGATCTCTAGCCATTACTCGCACCTTCTTCCGACTCGTCGGCGTAGTAGCTGTCGGCCGATCTCGCCGCAAGATTCAGGTCGTCAACAACGTGTGAAACCAGTGAGCGAACACCGATATGGTCACCCTCAATACCAAAAGCGGCCTCGCCGGTCGCTGGCACTGGCCTCACAACAATCGGATCACCACCACTCTCAAGAACGATGTTACGCTTTCCCTTGCGAAGGAACCTGCTCCAGAACATCACTTGCCGAACGACGGCGGCGTTCCGCTCTTTGCCCGTCCATTGAATTGCGAGTTGACCGACGGACCGGCCTCCCATGCTATGCAACCCATCAGTGGTGAAGACGTAACAGGGCTCAATGCGCAGGAAGAGACTTTCGCCAATGTCCATGAAGCTAATCCATGCCGCACGATGAACCCAGAAATCCATTCCTCCGTCGCGACCGTCCTTCTTGGATGCAACTCCGATCTCGGGCCCGCTTCCGAGATTGACCATTCGATCTGTCATGTCCTCATTGGGTACGAAGAAGAACCGTCCCTTCCGGTCGCGTCGAACGAAGTCAGGCAAGTGTTCAAGAAAGCAACGATTCAAGAGCGCCATCGTGAGACGCCATTGATCTGCATGGTTGCGAAACTCCCTCACGGTATGGCTCTGAATTCCGGCGATCTCAACCCGCGGTCTTAGCGAATTGCTTGATTCGGTGAGATCCGAGAAAGTCCACACACGCTTGGAGTTGACATAGAATGGGGCTGCATCTGGACATTCCTTTGCCAACTGCCATGGCCGGAGGCTAGTTGGTGCACTCCAGATGATCCCCGCATGTCGCTCCACAGGGAGCAGGTTCCCGAGCAACAGATCGTCGACTACGTCTGGTCCAAATGACGACTCTGGCGCACTGGGTACCAGTGTCTGTGGTGACGCACCGATCATCCCTAGCGGCTTTCTTGAACGGCCACGCGCAGGGGGTTGACCGCGCACGATACGCAGAACTTTTCTGAACTCCCTTGAAAAGTCCCTATCGCGTCGGAAATCGAATCGCTTCAAGGGTGCTAGGAGTGGGGGCGCTTCGTAGCCCCGATCGCCATCCTGCGTCACATCCCTTCTTAGGCAAACGATAAGTCGCTTCGACAGGTTTAGTGGGTCAACCATGATCTGCTGCGCCCATTCGGCAGTAGGCCATGCTCGATCAATGTACTCCGGCGACACCACCAGCAGAACATGGCGAGCCTGCCTAAGCGCCTGGTTGAGTCGGTGCACAATGTTCTCGGACCCGTCGATATCCCATTTGTAGAGGAAGACCTGCAGACGCCGTCCGTCGGGGGAACCATCAATGGTCTCGGCTTCAAGTTGCGCACCAATCTTCTGGGCAAATTTGTCATCGGCATCCGTAAAGGACACGAAGACGTCCGTTTGCTCGGCCTTATCCATGGCGTGTGCTCCTCTTGTCGACAAGTCAACCATACAAGCTTGTGCGACATCCTCGCTGAAACGTTGATCAATGTTGGTGTATGTCAGAAACGAGCCAGCTTCGAGAGAAAGCCCTGTATGGCCATGATTCGTCACCCTACTCCGGCTCGGCGGTTTTGGTGTGTGGCGGCTTTGGGACCTGGGCTTTGACGAGACAGCTTGTCTATGCCCTTAGCAGCCGCTCGCCCATCCTCAGATCGCGCGCTTGCTTGGACCGTCGAGCCCCATGCGCTTGTGGAGCTAGGCGCGGTGGAAGTGGGTGTTCACCAGGCGCGGACTTCCAAAGTCGCAGTCTCCGCACCAGTAAGGGACGATTTCCCTCGAGGGAGCAGTTGGTGGGCTTCTTTCCGGTAGCCAAGTTAGTCCGCTGTCTTATCTGCCGGCGCCGCATTCTTTGCCTTAGCGATCGCTTCCATGAGGCTGTCCATTTCGGCCGATCGATTTCGCCACCAGTTGCGGCTCCATATCCGGTGGATGATCCAGCCGCGGCTCTCGAGAAACCGCTGACGGTAGGCGTCGCGCTCACGAACGCTTCGGGCGCTGTGATAAGTCGCCCCGTCGCACTCGATCCCGAGCAGGTAGCGTGAAGGGTTGGAAGGGTCTAGCACGCCTAGATCGATTCGGTACCCAGACACCCCGACCTGAGGCTTTACGACTAGGTTGCGGCGAGTCAGTTCGTCGTACACCTGCTCTTCAAGAGGGCTATCGAACTGCCCCGTCTTTTCGACCCGGACATCGAGTGCCGGGTTTACGTGCCTCAATACCGCATCGCGCGTATCGACAGCCTGGCTACTTACCGCTCTTGCGTATTCAAGGTAGCGGCGAAGCAACTGCGGTCCTCGATGAGTGGACCCGGATACGTTCAAGTCTTCGGGCTCAATAGAAGAGACGACAAAGATTCGTTCTTTGGCACGTGAAATGGCCACGTTCAATCGGTTGTCTCCACCCTCCTGGCCCAGAGTCCCGAACCGATTGTAGACCCGACCAGTTGCATCCGGTGCGTAGCCGATCGAGAAAATGATGACGTCCCGCTCATCCCCCTGAACGTTTTCGATGTTCTTGACGAAGATGGCATCATCAAGCTTCCCGGACTCGGGGTTCTCTTCAAGCGCAATGAGTGCTGCGAACTCAGGATCAGCAGCCTTACGCCGGTCGATCTGGTCCTTGATCTCTTCCTGCTGCGTGTTGTTGAACGTGATGATCCCAAAGCTCTTTTCCGTCCCGTATTGCTGCATCTGCTCAAACAGCAGTTCGAGCACCGCTGCTGCCTCGGGCGCGTTTCTTCTGTTCTCCCAACGACCTTCGACTTTCTTCCATGAGATTGGCGCGGTGTCGATCCCATCGGCAGGCGGAACGGTCATCAACCGGCCTTGATAGAACCCCTGATTGGAAAACTCGATCAGCTCCTCGTACTTTGATCGGTAGTGGCAATTCAGCACTACTTCAGGAAAGCGTGTCTTCGCGAGCGTAAGCATGCTCTCAGCTTCCACGGCAGAGGCGTCTTCATCCATATCAACGCCTTCGAGGTCAGTCTGCACGCCCAACGCACCGAATAAGTCAAAGGGCCTAAGCTGCTGCTCATCGCCGGCAATCACGATTCGCTTGGCGCGATAGAATGCGGGAAGTCCGTACTGCACGGCGAGCTGTGAGGCTTCGTCGAATATGGCCAGATCGAACAGTCCGGGTTGCAGCGGAAACGCGGCTGACAGCGTCTCCGGAGAAACTAGCCAGCAAGGCACGACCTCTAGCAAGGGCCAACTGAGATCGTGGACGAGCTTCCGCAGTGGCCACAGTCGGCGCCGCTTGTTCACTTGGTGCTTCAGGTCGCGCCAAGGCTTCTCAGCACTGTGGCGTTTGTCGACGTCTCGTCCTGGCTCAAAACGAACCTCAGACCCACGCCGGTGCAGGCGCAGTGCGAGTCGTTTCTTATTGAGCTCGCGCCGCCTGTCGAGTTGTTCCTTGAAGTGAATTCGTAGGTTGCCAATCTCCCCCGACGATACGCGACGAAGACCACTGGCTTCTTTTTCCACCTCTGCAAGCCAGCCCAACTTGACCGCCCCTTCGATGGTCCGTCGCCAGTCGGCAGCCCCATGCTTCTTGCGAACGTGGCGGTAGACCGCGGCTTCCACTTGCCTCAACTTGTCCAGTACGTCATCGATGCTCTGTAAGGTGTCGAAGTCGCCAAGTCCTGCTCTCAAACGCTCGAAGAGACCATAGACCACGGAAGCATCCTGGTCCGCGTTGGCCACGAGCCGTGCAACGGCTTCGTCCCGAAGGAACTCCGTCAGGGATTCGGTTGCGCCTTTTACGAGGCGGAAACTCTCTCCCAATGCGGCGAGCTTCGCTGACCGAAAAGAAATCGCCTGCAAGGAGTCTCCATCATTCAGCAACTCCTCCCTGACGATCTCTGCCTGCTGCAGCAGTCCCTTGACTAGCGTTGAGAGCTCGACCGCTGAACGGAGTTGACCGACCGTCGACTCGACTTGGTCGGCAGTGGACACGCCTACGATCAAGGGTTGGAGCAAGCTGCCTTCAGTTGCCTTGGACAGACGATTCCATTGCTGTTGTGAGCGAATCATCGCCGCATGCTCAGCAACTACTTCTGCACTGAGGGTTAGACCCTCCCTAGCCACGTATTCGGCAGCCTTCTTCTTTGCTGTCCGATAAGTCCCGCTGAACACACGGAACAGACCCGTCCGTTTTCCCAACCATGTCTCTAGCGAGACGGCTAACTCGGGCGGACCGCCGGCGAATTCGGGACCGGGCTTAGAAGGTAGTGCTTTGAGCTGAGGCAAGAGTCGACTGGTTGCTTCTAGCGCGGCCTTGGCCGTGCCCATGGCGGAGGCGTCCATCAGTTCGCGCGTCAGTCCCGCTACCACAGAATCAACGTGCGATGGGTTGATTGCCGAAAGCGCTTTCAAGGCTTCGAGTGATCCGGCGGCCTTGGAGGCTGCAGGCCGCGCGTCTGTTATTGCGCTTTCCGCTCGTATCAGAGCCTTTGCTGACTCAAGAGCACTAACCAAGGCCTCGTCGATCCGACCACGGTCCGCGAAGGTCAGTTGTCCGAAGCTTTTTCGTCCGGACCACGCAGAGGCTCGGTCGCTGAGCCGAGAGTTGAGATCGGCAAGCAACTCGACCCGATCAAGGAACTCACGCAGACTGTTGCGGTCGAACTGCCCTGCCGCACGCAGGATGTCCTGGTCTTGGTCATCAGCAATTGCGGCAGCTTGGGCGTAAAGCTCGCGTGCTGTGTGTCCGCAGCGCCTCTCTTTGTGAAGTTCTCGCGCAATCTCGCTCAGTACCGAAGTCGCCTTGTCGATCGACTGTGCTAGCTGAGCACCTTCCGTTTCCAACTGGTGGGCATGCTCTTCCTGTTGCTCTTCGAGCGTGGTCGCAATCCGTTGGTACAGCGGTGCACGGTCGTTGGCGTGATCATGAACCACGGCGACGTGATCACTTAGGCCGGCGGCCGAGAGACGCTGGAACACAACATCGAGCGCGGCGCGCTTCTGGCAGCAAATGACGACACGTTCGCCACGGGAAAGCGCGTCGGACACTAGGTTGCAGATCACTTGTGATTTTCCAGTGCCCGGTGGGCCGTGGACAACCAGACAGTCCTCCGTCCGCGACCGCAGCATGGCAGACTCCTGCGAAGCGTCACTGCTCATAATCCAGCAGGTGTCGGCTTCCTGCACTTCGTCCATGCTCGTTACTTGGCCGTCGTGGTCTGACTCGGGTCCTTCTACGGAGGAATCGAGCAAACGCCCGAGTACGCCCTCCAGTCCGCCTCGGTCAGACTTCTCAATCAACAGCTCGTAGTCGCGCCTGAGTGAGGAGCCTGCTTGCGGGAAGTACCCAACCACAGCGTGCGCTCGCAGCGCGAATGCTCCGGTTGCCCTGGGAACCTGCTCTGCCTTGTACTCCGGAAGCGAGCTGAGCACCGTGGTGGAGTCGGACATGCGCAACCCAACCTCGGTGAGTTTGGCGTGAAGCCAGTCGATGAGCCACGCAGGATCTCGGCTAGCCTCTTCGCTTGCCGCAGCTTCTTCCACTTCATTAACCAGTTCCTCGCTGAACTTGGTTTCGTGAAACTGCTCAAGGGCTAGGGCCAACGCCTCGTTAAAGATTGGCTCTGCGTCCGACCGTGCCTCCAACACCCACTCCAGACGCGGCGATCTCTGGGCAACAAGCCGGACTGGAAACAGCATCACCGGAGCTTGTAGGAACGTGCCTTCGGTGTCGTCGCAGTTTCCGATGATCCAAGGGTAGCCGAGGTAGAGGTCAACAGCTCCGGTCTCCTCCTCGATCTGCCTTGCATTACGACTTAGCTGCGTCAGGTTGGCGTCTAGCTTCTTGAATAGCCGTACACGCTTGAACTCAGGAGTTTCGACCTCCTCAAGTTCGTCGCGTTCGTCAATCAAGAGTTCGTAACGCTCGTCTCGCGGGTCAACCGGCGAGTCCTTCCATGACAACACGTTGGAGTCTTTGCCGCGCAGTACCTGCTTCACGGCCTCTTCTGCGGTGCCGGGTGACAGTGTGTCGATCTCGAAAAGGTCTATGCACTGTCGCTTGGCCTTGCGGAGCAAGCGGATGCTCTTGTTCCGCCTCGTAATGTTCACCAGGCGCTCGGAGAGCTGCTGCAGTCTCTTGCTGAGGTTGTCTCCTGCGTTACCCAAGAAGCGATCCCTACATTTCAAACAACATACTGCACCTGTCGACACAGGTGGCGCAATTGAACATCTAGTGGCGGACTGGCTCAATCTCTGAGCGCTGAATCAAGACCTCGACCGCGGATCTCGCTGGCGCATTTGCCATGAATCCCCATCCTTCACGAACGACACACTTGCGCGATCTGCAAGCTTGCTGAACGGAAAGTCATCGTTAGATCCTACTTCGACCTTGAAGCGACCGTCCAGAGAACAGAGGAAAGTGGACTTCCCTAGGGTCCTTGCGTAAAGCTCGCTTACGGGTACCGGGTCCGAAAGCGCAAAATCAGCACACTTCGGGAGACCATCGCTGGCAACTCGGAACTGCACAAGAAGCAAATCCACCCATGCAAGGGTTCCGTTCGAAATGCGACCCGTCAGGCCACGAATGAACGCACTATCCCGGAGCGACAGCCTGACTTCATCCACGCTGTTTCCAATTTCAGGCGCAACCCTCGCCAACTCCGTAGCGGCTACTCTTGACCTAAGTCCAGCCAAGTAAGCGAAGGCTGCTTTGGTGGTCGGTACACCGAGTTCCGTCAATAGGGATAGTGACGCAAGTGCGTTCGCGGTATCTTCACCAGCGGATCGGCGAATGTGTTGGGAAGCTGCGTGTAAAATCCAAGGGAGTTGATAGCCATAGAAGTCTTTTGCGAGCTTTGCGGCTGAGTGAACACGTTCAGATAGCTCGCTTAGAGCAACGCCCCCAAGCCAACCTTCTCGAATCTGGTCAAGCTCCGATTTTTCGGGCATTTTGGCCACTACAGCCTGAGCCTTGAGTAAAGCCCAGTCCTCGACCGCTCCAACGGCCCACACAAGACTCTCTAGAGCCAGATTATCCTGAAGCAATCGCTCAGCTACTTCGATGAATAAGTCCCTGTCTGCTTGCATGAATCTTGCAGTGCTGAAGGGCAGGGCAGTGGCGGCGAGACTCCGCCTGTCATCATCCTCCGGTACCTGAGCTAAAACCGCCGTAGCGCGCGACGATAAGAATGCCAAGAGTTCGTCTGGGTCTATTGGGTAGTTTCCTGTAGCGGCTTGGATGCTTGCTAGGGAGTCTCGAAGCACATCGTCTATCCACTCAGCTGGCTCTCGACCATCGGCGTTGAGTCTGGGATCAAGGTGCATTGCCAAAAGTTCATCATCAATGAGATCGCACACTTGACCGAACGCGGTCGCCTGGTCGTCTAAGATCGAGAAGTCATTCTCGGCTGCCATGGTAAGTAGATCTTCGAATACCACGCCTGCTGCTTCGGCAACGCGGCGTAGACGACTCACAACAACCAAAAGCCCGCTCTCGACGTAGCTGGATCCCAACCCGTTCAGGTAGATCTTGGCTTGTTTCCGGGCGGCCCTCTTTTGCCAGTCTTTGAGGGAGTCATCTAAGGCATATAGGACCTTCCCCTCTGAGTCGGAGAAAGCGCGCCCTGCGCGACCGCAGATGTTCCAGAAGTCTCGAACGCCAACGCTCTTTTTGTTCCCGATGGACGTTGATGCCACGATCACTGCACTAATGCCTACGTTGACGCCCTGGGCTAACGTTGTGGTTGCGATGATGATGCGGGGAGGGGTTGAACGCATCAAGCGTTCCATAGCGTTGCGAACCTGTGGTGTCAGCGCGTTACTGTGGCAGATGATGCCGACACGCGCTGCTTTCTGCACGAGCGAGTCCGGACCGAGTTCCTCCATGCATGCTGACTCAAAGACGTTCCATGTAGTTGCCGGCCAAACGTGGGTTTGAGCTGAGTCACCCATAGCAGTCATAACGTGTTTTGCCATTGGCGGGACTGAGCGAGCCTGCCCGATAAAAATCATTATCGGGCCAATTGCACTGAGTTTGACGGCCGTTGCCGCAACTGCCTCATTCTTGTTTCGTGGGAAGTGCCTCGCCCCCTTGCGTTTTGAAGTCGGTGTTGCGACGACGAATGACGGATTGAATGAAGGTATATCACCATGCCACTCCAGCTTTACGCTTTTGCCGCTCCACCTAAGCCATCCAAACTGCTCTCCGGCGGGCTTCCAGTTTGAAACGGCTGCTGAGTCGGCATCGCCAGCGATCCACTGAGCCATTTGCTGCACATTGGGGAGTACCGCAGAGAGCAACAGGATGCGCGAGTCGGTTCTGCTCAAGTGGCCGCGCAAGTGCTCAAGAAACACTTCGTTCCGTACAAAGCGTTCAGATGGACCGATGAGATGGCCTTCGTCAATGACGACGAGCTTGACGTCATCTAGGAATTCGGGCTGTGCCCGCAGCATAGATCGCGTTTTCTCGGGAGTGGCCACTATGATTTTCGCTTCAGACGCCATTACCGCGTCGGCAGCCCCGAATCGCGAGCCTCCATACAAGTGCGTTACCGTGCAACCCATCCACTGAAGAGTACTGTTCAGGGACTCCTCAATTTCAAACGCAAGGGACCGGAAAGGAGCGATGTATAGAACTTTCGACCCAGCGTTCTCGAGAAGCGTCTTCAGAATGGCGGTTTCTGCAACTCTGGTCTTACCCGCGCTTGTCCTCAGGTTGATAACGGCGCCCCTGGAAGATGGATCCAAAGCTGTTCCCAAGGCGATGCGTTGTGATGTCCAGAGCTCAAACACCGGAGTTCGCCCAAAGCTCAGCAGTGAGATGTAGCGACGAAGCCGGGCACCGACCTCTGGATCGAAGTGAGGGGGGAGTACTGACCAGGGTGAAGATTGTCGAAGATCGGTGAGCATCAACTTGAGCAGTCTGATAAGCCACCACCATGCCGAATACCCGCCAGACTTTGAAATCGACCAAGCTGCATCCAGGTCTCTATCTATAGTCTCATCAAGCGGACCGAGTTGGCCTGTGAGTACGAATTCGAACGCCGTGGACACAGTACGTGCAACCGCCAGTGTCATTGCCCACTCGTCAAGGACACTCTGTTCGCGGAACTCCGGCGAATCTGCCAACAGCACGTCATTCAGTTGACGAATGAGTCCGTCCACGTCGCGCCGAATGAAGGATGCCAGAACACGGGATACCGGAGTGGCGTGTTCGATGTCGCGCAGTAGCACAAAGGCCCGTGAGTATTGCCCTGCCGCATAGTAGGCCATTGCAGCTATCAGGCAGTTGAACGCCGCGCCCTTAGAGCCGTCGGTGTTGGCTACGTGGACGTTGCTGAGCAAGTCCGCTGCGCGTTCAAGTGGTGAGATACTGTCTTCCCTTCGATCCTGCTCCGCGAGGCTGCAGGCTGCAGAGAGGAGCGCGAACGCAATGTGAGTTGTCTTCTCAGGAAGGTCAGTGTCGAAAGCTGGGAAGTTCTCGTCGATCTCGCCAACTTCCTTGAGGATCGAGAACGAGCGGGACTGCGCTTGCAGGTTTGCGGCTCTGCCGCTGGACAATATCCGGATGGTCTCGGTAGCGAGTTCGGGGGGGATAGGCATGGCTAGCTCAGTCCCTTGTAGCAAGGCGCAACTAAGGAGGTCGGCTTGTCCAGAGATAGAGATAGCAACGCAAGACGCCCCTTGAACGGTGCTGTTGAGCCATTGATTCTCGTGGCGGCTTTAGCGTCACTCAGCAAAAATCCCACATAGGCCATTTCGACTTTGCCCACGACCAGGAGCTCGGGCACAGCATTCACTTGCTTACCAAGTTCTTCTTCACCCTGTTCAAACAGTCGATCCGCAACAAACGTCAGTGACGCCGGAGTGCCACTATCTAGCGACACTTGCAGAGCTTCGACCATCTTCCTGACCGTCGTAGTGCTTGAAGCACTTCGAAACTTTGCTTCACCCACAATTACTCGAGGAGGATTGGAATCAAAATCGAACAGAAGTAGATCGTCCCCCTTCATCGATTGATCCACGTTTGGATTGTATCGGAGACGAAAAATTGGGACCTTCGCTTTGCATACGACTTCCAGGTATTCGGCGAGTAACACTTCTGCCAGGTTACCCTTGCGCGTATCTGAGTTTCTGGGAAAGCGCTTGATCTTCTTGGCTTCCTTCTCGAGCCCAAGCTTTTTGAACGCTGCCCTACGTTCTCGGTCTCTTTTGAGCTGATCTGCGCTCGCGTGATGGGTTTTGATGCACTCCCGAAGCTTCGACACGAACGACTTCCGTTTGTTTACGCGTTCAATCAGGCTGCGGTGAGGAAAGTTCAGGGTTGTTTCCCCGTCGGTCGCGTTCAATACGTCAGCAATGAAGCTCCCCTTGGCTGGATGGGCTCCCATGATCGGGGGGACAGTCTTTTTCTTCTTGGGAACTGCTTTGGTTCTTTTCGCGGGCTTCTTCTTCTTGGAAGCTGCCTTAGGCCGTTTCGCTGGCATCTAAGTGTTCTCCGACTTGACATTGGCGACCGAGCTCGGTCTCAGTGTGCCAGCCATTCTACAAGAGATATCGCCAATCTGAGGTAATGTTACCCACTGGGCATCTGGTTATACCCAAAGTTCGTCACCGAGGCCAAAGGCTGGTTATACCCAACTCAGACTTCCCTCAACTTGTCGCATCAGTTGCAGTTCTCGACTTGGCATCTCGCGTGCTTTTACCAGGCGGAGGTGCCAATCATGGCCAAACGAGACAAGTTCGCATTCCTTTCAACCGAGATCGGCCAACGCCTGGCGACGACCCAGTCCAAGCTGGATGCAGCAAAGGGTGGCGGCAAAGCCAAGTTAACCGGCGAGATCGAAGGGCTTCAGTTCGCCCTGGACGCCATCAAGAAGGTCTTCGATCGCCGGACCAAGACACTGGTCTGCCCCTCGGGCCACAAGTTCGACGTTGGGCTGTTCAAGAGCATAAAGGAAGGCGTCCCCTGCCCCGAGTGTGGAACACCGGCTTTCAAAGTATTGGGAAAGGCTAAGCCGAAGAAGCCAGTTGTTCCTGCGGCCCCAACGACATCGGATATCGAGGACGCGGCGCTCAAGCGATCTCGGTCAACCGAACCCACAAAGAAGCCCAAGTAGCGAACGCACGCGACGTGCCAACTCGTCGCTTGTTAATCCCCAGAAACAGGCTGATTCTCCGTCGATACAGAGCTGTTTCTCGTCAGTAACACCTCCCTCCAATTCCGAATGGTTCCGAATTTCGCAACGCGGGTTCGGAACCATTCCGCATATGGGTTTCAGGCTGGCACGTCGCGTGCTTTTTCCTTGGTGGTTCTAACCCAAGGAGAAAGCCATGAAGACGTACCTCGTAGCCTGGTCAGGTGATTCACCAGGCGCTCAGTTCGTGCTGGCCCAGGGTGCAGCAGACGCCTGTCTGCGCATCGACTTTGTCCCTTCCTTCCTTGTTTCATCTAGCGATCACACGTGGACCGGCCGCGATGCCTGGACCCAGGAAGGCCTCGTCGTGGTTCGGGTAGACCTCGACACCGTGCTCGATCTGGACCTGACCGAGACCATCGCTGTCCTGGCGACCAGCCGGGGGAGGGTGAGCCGATGAACAGGAACCGAGTCATCGCCTACACTCGCGTCTCGACCTTGGAGCAGGCCAACGAGGGCATCTCCTTGGCTGCCCAGAAGAAGCGATTGGAAGCCCACTGCGTCGCCAAGGGTTGGGAGCTGGTCAAGGTTGTGGTCGACGCCGGCGTCTCCGCCAAGAACCTCAATCGCGACGGTGCCCGAGAGATCCTGGAGTTGGTCCGGCGGCGAGAGTGTGACGTCGTGGTCGTGGTCAAGCTGGACCGGATGTTCAGAAACGCCACCGACGCCCTGAACACCACCAACGAGTTCCGTCGCTATGGCGTGGACTTCGCGTCTTTGACTGAGGACTTCGACACCAGCACTGCGGCCGGGAAGATGTTCTTCTCCCTGATCGCCACCTTCGCAGAGTTCGAGCGCAATCTCATCGGCGACCGGACCAGGGAAGCTCTCGCGTCCAAGCGCGCCGACGGCTACCGGGTGGGGGAGATCCCGTTGGGTTACGAAGCCGACGACGATGGCCTGCTGGTCCCTGTGGAGGACGAGCAGCGCATCGTTGATCGGATCCTCGGTCTGCGTGAGCAGGGTTACGGCTACCTTCGTATTGCAAAGCAACTCAATCGAGATGGCGTGCCAGCCAAGAAGGGTGGGAAGTGGTACCCCAAGACCATCCGCGGCGTGCTTCAGCGCCAGGAGGTTGAAGCATGATCACGACTGCTAAGTTAGTTGGCGAGTTGCCCGATTACATGACCGACCAATTCCGTCTGTACTTGCTCGGTCTCTCGTTTCTTGGTTATCGCCGCGTTCGCGTTGCCGGTGGGCTTCTCGTCTTCCCTTACAAATCGCGGGTCGAAGAGACGTTGATGTTGGCCGCTGAGTGGTCGCGGATTCAACCGACCGATGCTCTCTACCGGGATGGAAGTGCGCTGAGGCTAGCCCTGGCCACAGGCGATGATCTCTCGATTCGACGTCTGCGGACTCGATTGTCTCGCCGGTAGTGCTGGCAGGCAAAGATACGGTATGGAAACCAACAATCACCAACGCTGCGCCCAGTGTGCGCAGAACCTGCCGCTCGATGACTTCCCACTTCGTGTTCGTGGCGAACTCGAGCGGCGCTCCACGTGCCGTAAGTGCTGTTCTGACAGCTATCGCAAATGGGCAAACCAAAACAGACAGCGGTTGCTCGAATCAAAGCGCGCGTACTGGAGCCGGCGAGGCAAGAGTCTTCGAACCCAGAGACGCAAGGCTTCCAGGGGGAGGGACAGATGAAGCTGTCCAGACTCTTCGAGGAAGAGAACTCAGTCGTAAAGACTGCGAAGGAAGACGACGCAGCGCGCAAGAAGGCCGAGAATGAACAGGCCAAAGCCCTTTCGACAGCCCGTAAGCACAGTGACGAGCGCAGGAAGCGGCACGAGAAAGCACTTGCTGATGCCCGAGAATCCAACTGCGCGTGAAGCAGCGATCCATTGGCAGGTGCACACCCGGGCGAAGCGCCCGCGTTCGGGAACGTCACTCACGCACACTGCTCCCCAATCACCACGTTCGATGACGTCACCCCGCTGGCATGGCACTCGATCGTGCCTGCCGAAGAAGTGCTGTCCCAGTGTGTCGGTTGTTGGCGCACAGTACTCATCGCGGACCGCAATTCGATTCAGCGCTTTGCGTGCCACTGGCAGTTCACCCACGCGGATTCCACCCATTTCCACCCGACGTCCCGCTCTGATCCTTCCGCCGGCGATTGAAAACTGATGTGGTGCTGGCACGAAGCAAGGCTCAGGAGCCGAGTTTTCACAAGATGTACCACGCTCCGCCGAAGCGTGACCAAGGCGTCACCTACAACTTGTGCCCCCGGTAGGCTTGAGCCGTTGAGAATGGGCGAGTGACTCCCCGATTTCCGGCATGGGCAAGAGAGCCTCCACGAGATGGTGATCCGTGAGATCCTCGACCCGGGACGAAGTGTTGGCAGTTGAGTTCGTCTGTCCGCCCCCAAGTGCTGCCAAGCCTTGACCGTCGATGACGTCACCATGCTGGCATGTCCTGCTCCAAAGGCTCGCACGCACGGATCGGGGCAATCGGCTGAATCAGTTTTTTTCGCATCCGTGAGCCCACCCCCGGTATGACCCCCGGGGGGTATCTGAGAACCCGAACCGCCAACTCAGAAAACTGAAAAAAGTTGCACCACAAGATGTGCCACAGCCAAGTCGGAAGGAGCTCGAAACGTCGCCGAACGGATGGTGGTGACGGTTTTGGCTCGAAATCGTCGCGAGCAGGGACGCGATTTGCAGGAGCTATAATTCAGGACTCGGACGCGCATTTGATGGCGTTCTTCCTTCAGCGCCGCATGGGGCGGCGCCACAACCGAGGAGTGTAGATGGGAAAGAAGTCTGATGGAGTTTTTGAACGAGAAGTAAGGCAAGAAGCATCCCGTTGCAGAGACATGCTGAAGAACTGGACGAAGTGTTCAGGCGGTCAGCCGGCAGAAGCACGGTCTAGGGAGTTCATTACCGAAGATGAGGTCACCGACCGCCTGACGGATTTTCTGCTCTTGGAGAACCCCCACGTTGACCCGTACTTCGTTCGAGGTCTTTGTGGCCGAAAGTCGGACAAGAAGAGAAGGCGGTACGTCACAGAAGTCCGACGAACGTTGAAGTCCACGTTCGTCCATGGCGCTCCGACAGTGTCTCTGTGGAAGCGGTCAGAGTTGCGCGACTATCGCATAAAGCGGGTACAAGACGCGAAGTTGCTTCGAGACATGTTGGCTGAGAGCTCGAGCGAGCGCGGTCAGCGGCGTGCAGAAGCTGAGGGTTTGGAGCGCCAAGAGGACTACGACGCTTGGCGTGAAGAACAGGCCGCGGAGAAAGCAGAAGTTCGTGCAAACCACATGATTGCGATGATGGACCAAGTGGACCGCAAACAGTTCAAGCCATTGTTCGTGTTTCTGGCTCGCTGCTGCGAGCGCGCTAATGGCAATGCACGTGAAAACTTGGCTTCAGTTGTCACTGCGCTGATTGCGTACACGAAGGCCGAGAAGTCGAAGGTTAAGGAAGTGGACCGAGTGCGGGTGCCCAAGATTGGATTCGATGATGTAGCGTCCTACTTCGTGGAGTTCGGCCTGATCAAGTCCAAGAGGGCGTTGGGTACTCGACATCAGTGGATGTACTGGAACATGCCGCGACTAGCTCGCGAGTTCTTCGGTAGCGAGAATCCGGCAAAGCTTGGACCAAAGTTCTACAACATGAAGAAGAATGAACTCGGGATATCCGACGCAGAGTGGTTACGCCGGCATCTGGGATGGGGCGCAAAGCGGGTCAGCCGCTAGGTTCAACTACGAGATGATGGGCCAGTTGAGACCCTCGCGCAGCCGCATATCATCATTCGTTCCGTTGAGCGCGGCTTATATCTCGCCGAATGGACTAGGTTGTAGGGACTGAGATTTCCCCGGGGCAGAAAGACCGGTCGAATCTTGGGCGCGTCGTCCTTTTCAAAGGGTACGGCGACGCGCCACCCCCACAACCACCATCACCGCTAGAACCCCGTCACAAAGGCCCCTGCGGCCGATGACCTACCCCAGCAGCATCTGCACTACAGTTCACAACTGGCCGCCCCGCCGGCCAGGGCAGCGCGCCTCGCGCTGCCATTTACACAGCTAAGGCAATCATCAATCGCAAATCACTTTTCTCGGGCTTCCGGACCGGTGCACGTCGCACCGTCACCCGCAGGTCCACAATACAGGAGCAGTAAAATGAAGAGCTTCATCATTCCCCCGCTAGGCAAGACCTCGAAGAACAACATCCCGTACGAGGAAAGGCTGAAGGCGTATGCGCGAATCGCCATCGACGGCGAGGACGCGAACGTCGTGGCCGAGGAGTTGTACACCAAACACGGTCTCAAGGTTCCGAAACACGGCAAGCAGGCGTTCAGCGCCTTTCGCCGGCTTCTCGAGCGCAAGATCAAAGAACAACACACTCGCACGCTCGAACTGCTCGAAGAGTACGGCTTCGAGGCGGTAGACGTCAGCCCGCCGGCGGAATCGGATCCCACCACCCCGGCCGAGTCCGAAGTCGTGGAAGACGAAGTCGAAGAGGCGCTGGACGCCATCGAGGACTAGCTCACACGGATTGCCACGTGGGGGCCAGGACGACGCACAGTCCTAGCCCCCGCTCGTCCAAGGCCACTCAAATCACCAACAACAAGGAGAAGATGATGTTTAGAACGAAGCCCCGAATCATTTGCTCGGGCATCGACGGGCTGCAAATCACCGTCGAGCTGCAACGAGCGATGACGCTGACCGAATGGGACAGGCTGATTCACCGCGGACCGTATGAAGTGGAAGGCGCATCTGTCGCGCTGACGAGCCGCCGGAAAGACTCTGTATTGCTGCAAGGGATGCACGACTTCGTCGGCTACCACATCGGCAAAAGCAACGAAACCGGCCACGACAACTTCCGCATCATCGCCGGGGCACGCACGAACGCAGTCCTTGGCACCGAAGAGCTCTTCAGGTGCAGCCAGCAAATCGCAGCCCAGATCTTCGGCGCGAACGTCCACTGCAGAGTCTCTTCAATCGACCTCTACGTGGACATGCAGGACACGTCCCGTCCGGACAAGAGTCTGAAGAACCGGGTCAATTGTCGTGCACAGCGCTCAAAAGACTTGTGCGAGCACGATGTACTGAATGTCGAAGGCCAGCCAATTCGCACGATGAGGTGGGGAGACTCACAGCGGACGAGCGACAGCATCGTCGCTGTGTACTACGAGAAGCCCAGTTTGAAAGCTGTGGACTGGCGAGTTCAACACTGGCAGCTCAACGAGCAGTACGACCCAGGAAAGACTGTCAGGCGACTGGAGTTTCGTGTGCGGGGTCCTGCTCGGTTTGCAAGTGCAGGAGTGAAGCCCGAAGTCGACCAGTTAGCGTCGGGTGGACTGAACACTCTGTGGACCTACCTGACTGAAAAGTGGTTCCGGTTGCTGGCTACACCCAAGACGAATACGAGGAAGAAGATCAAGACGCACCGTTGGTGGAAGTTGGTGCAAGACGAGTTACCGCTAGCAAAGAGGCCAGTGCTTGACCGGACAGTTGTTTCGAATGCAGCACTGCAACTGGACTCCAGGGTCAAGCAGGCCGCTGGACATCTGCGCAAGATCGCGGGGCTTTCTGATAGTGAAGAAGACTGCAAGCTGGCTCAGCTAACTTTGCTGGATGCGGCGCAACTGCTGATCGCCCGACGCGAAGAGTCGGACTCCGAGCGCGATGCAGACGATTATGAAGATCCGCTTGAAGGCCTGGAACTGTAGCCCTAGCGGGCGTGGCCTTACCGGGCAGATACCACGATCCGCAGCTTGCACTGCCGTGCGTCTTATATAGCCCGAAACCGCCTATCTATAGACGGTGCCACAAACGCGTGCGCACCCGCCAAGATCAACTGCCCACGTTCACGCGCTCCGCGCTGGCATTCACACAGCTAAGGCAGTCATCAATCGCAAATCACTTTTCTCGGGCCTTCGGACCGGTGCTCGTCGCACCGTCACCGGTCGGCCCGCTAGTTTAGGAGGAATAAAATGTTTACAGACGAAGAACCAAAGACCATTGGGTGCGGCATCTCGCAGATCGTAGCGGATTTCGAACTGCCCAACCCCGTTGCATCTCAAAGACTAATTGAGCTGGAGGACAACAATCCGCACTTCATCGAGGATGTGGACGTGGTTATTGAAACGGTCGACGTTACACGACTGGCCACAAACATTGCTCAAGGGATCATCGCCTTCCCCGCGAAGGACGCAGATCCGATCGACAGCAGCAAATTCAGGGTGAGGATCGGTCAAGGGGCTTCAAGTACGACCACTCCCAAGCAGCTGCTCGCGGCAATCGGAAAGATTCCAGAGTACATCAGCGGGTCTAGTGTCGACGTTGCAGTCCAATACATCGAGCTATATGCCGACATGCAGGGCACTCATGGCCCAACGCCGGAGCTCCCGAACTCCATAGCTTGCCTTACAGAGCCAGTGACCCTGGAGATGGTCACCCACCTAGCTGGTTCCAACTTGCCACCGAGGAAGACAGTCAAATACGGCCGGGCGAGAAGCGACGGCGGCATTGCTTTCGAGTACACGCAAACTGATAGACAAACGTCACCCGGTTGGCGAGTGTCGTCACGGAAAGTATCCGACGCCTACGATCCCAAAAGGCCGGCCTACAGGCTAACTGCGAAGATCAACGGAGGCCGTTGGATTCAGCAGTGTGGAGGAAGCGAGTTAGTGACAGAGCTCGCCGACGGTGCTCTGCAATTCCTCTGGCAAGAAGTGACTACGAACTGGTTCAAGCCCATCATCAAGGTTGACGACCCTGGTGATCCGGACAGAGTTTTCTGGAAGTGCGTGCAGTCGCTGGACTTCATGTCGCCTGAGGTATCGGCCGGCAGCAAGAAGAGCGACCTGTGGAGTCTGAGGGTAGCTCAACACTTAGTCTCTCTCGATCATGCGCTGCAGAAAGTTCAACTCCAAAAGAACGGCAAGGAGTGCCTAGAACGTGCACGGCAGTCCGTTGAAGCGCTCTTTGGCGAGGCAGAAGACTATGACTGGGGTGACAAGGAAGTCGGCCCCTTGTCGAAATTCAGTGCTTGCATGGCTGATAGTGAGGTGATCTGGGGGTCAATGTTTCACTCCATGGGCCAAGCAACGCGAGCCGAAACTGCTGAGGGAGCGGCAATCGCGCAACGAACTCCTTCTCAACAATGAGGGCTCAAGCCACCACTGCCAAAGCTTCGGTTTTGTGACAAGGGAACTTACCTACAGAGACTAGGCACTCTTCGTTCCTAGTGGAACTAATGAGTCTTCCGATCAATGTGAGAAAGGAGTTAGCCATGCAAAAGTAGCACCGCACTAAACAGTTTGTGAAGTGCCGTTAGCTAGTTTCCAGAATCCGCGACATGCGCGAGGACGGGAAAGACTAGCCGACATCGGAAACTACCAAATCTAACTGGACCGGCTCGCTGTGGCCGGTCCACTCTATTTCTTACGAAAGGAAACAAGATGGAAATGAATGGTCGAAACGTTGCAGTACCTTTTGAGATCATGGATGACTGGGTGCCCGATATAGCCAAAGTGTTGGCGGGTTACTGTCCTGAGGATCTGTTCGGGCAGCACCCAGAGGACAAGTTCGAAGTTCCGATCAAGCTGATCAGTGTGGTTGAAAGCTTGATTGAGGAACATCGACAGGCCAACCAAACTCCGCGGTGTGACGAAACCGACGCGGTCCACTGCGAAAGCTTCGATCTGAATGAGTTCGCGAGCACGGTAGAAAACCTGAAGAGCATCTTGGAAGAAGGAGTTTACGGCTCGTCCGAAAAGAGCCGCCTGTTTCCGGTATTGCAGGAGCTGAACTTCATCCTGAAGTCGCACTGGCGTTCGGCCTGGGGATACATCCATGCCACGAACTACGTCCTAATGCTGTCTTCGATAGCAGCAAAGCTCGCCGAAGCTGATCTGGAGTACCGCAAAGAATAACTGAATCACTCGTATGGAGAAGGACATCTCAAATGGGTCGTGCAAACACGACCCCAGAGGTGCCCTTCTGTCCAGTAGTTGAACGAATGTCACGCAGGAGTCGGCGGTTCCGCGTTCGCACCGGACAACTGGAAATACCGCTCACGCGAACTGCCGCGGGTCAACGCTGCTACTCGGTGTCTTCCAGCGCCGTTCAGCGATGAACACCACCCAATCCTATACGCCCACTCTCGCACTCCCCGACGAGGGTGGGCGGCTCCAGTTTCTATTCTCGGGGCGACGAAAGGATTCACTGTGAGCAGTCACAAGAACCGACAGCAGGGCAAGCGAAAGAAAAGGAAGCCGAACAAGGACAAGCACAGACCGAAACCGAAGAAACAGCCCAACCAACGAAAGGGGTACAAGCCGAGGGAACAACGCGTGCCTATCTCCCCCGATGCGAAGAGCAAGATCGTGGCACTGTGGTGCCTCATCGCTATGCGGAAGTCGCGCGGTTACCCGTTCCACTTCATTCAGTTCATGAGTGACATCACGATCCTCATGGAAGGCTTGGTCCACACCAAGGACGTTGTCGACGTCTGGAAAGCAGCTGTAGTCAAGCTTCCCCAGACTGACCGGCGCAAGCAATTCCCCGGGGAGTTGACGGAAGAAGATGTTGCGCAGGTGCTGATGATCGAAGGCGCAAGAGACTGGGGTGCAGTGTTAATCAGTGAGTTGCTGGCCGAACTCTGCTGCTTGAAGCTCAGTCAGTTCTCACTCGTCGGAGGGATGCACTTCAAGACAAGCAAAGAAATGAAGCGTCAGCACGCAGTGTTCGATGAGATTGCCGAAGACCTCGTCGATTGGTTGGCCAAAACGCGTGCCGAATAGTGGCTCGCCAGACAAGCAACCCCACCCGTTCGCCGGCTTCCTCCGTCTCTTGGCGGAAGCGATCGCCGACAAGATCCTCGAGGGCCAGAAGGCAGCTTCTTCTGCTTCCAAGAAATCCGAGACGGCCCCAGAGGCCTCTGGACCTGCTTCCATGCAAGGAAGGGGCCAAGAAGAACCTCGGAGAACGGGCGAGAGTGGGTCGCAAATGTCACCGAAGTAGATGGACCCCGAAGAGGGATGTGTAACCAACCGTAAAATTGACGCCGAACAGGGGCCCACGATTCCGTGGGCCCCTGTTCATATTTGGAGGTTCCCATGACTACAAACGTAACCAACATCGCCGCGATCTACGCGCGCTTCAGTTCCGAACTACAGGATGACTCGTCCATCGATTCACAGGTCGAGAAGTGCCGGCAGTTCGCCGAAGCCAACGGGCTGACCGTTCCAGCCGACCTGGTGTTCACCGACTCCGCCATGTCAGGCCGGAATCGCGAGCGCGCCGCCTACCAAGAGATGATCATTGCCGCCAAGGACGACCCACCCCGTTTCTCCACAGTGCTGGTCTGGAAATTCAGCCGACTCGCCCGCAATCGCGAAGAGTCGATCCTGGTCAAAGGCCTGCTACGCAAGCGCGGGATCGTCGTCCGAAGCGTGTCGGAGCCGGTCGACCCCGAGTCGGCACACGGCAAGCTGATGGAAGGAATTCTCGAATGCCTCGACGAATTCTACTCCGCCAACCTTGCAGCCGAGACGCGACGCGGGCAGGAACAAGCCAACTCCGAGGGCTTCTGGACCGGCGGGCGACCACCCTACGGCTACAAGCTGAAGAAAATCGCCGACCCCAAGGGCCGCACCGGCAAGGGCGGTCACGTGATCCAACGAACGGTGCTCGAGGTTGATCCGCTGCGCGCCAGGGTCGTCAAAGACATATTCACTTGGTCGAGCCAGGGCATGGGACTGCGCAAGATCGCCGAGCGATTGAACGACGCCGCGGTGCCGACACCGGACAGCGGCCGAGGCTTCGATCCGTCGACCATCCGGGGGATCATCCACAACGAGACCTACACCGGCTGCCTGATCTACAACCGCCAGCAGTTCTTCCGAAAGAACGACGGAACCAAGACGAAGCGGAACAACCCGCGATCAGAGTGGAAGATCAAGAAGATGCCGGATCTCCGCATCATCACTGATGACCTCTGGCGTGCTGTTGCTGATCGCCTGGGCAAGCGGAAATCGACAAAGGCATCCACTGCACACCGGAACATCCGCTATCCCTTCGCCGGCATCATCAAGTGTGCGGACTGCGGAGCGACCTACATGGCAATCAAGACCAGCCGCAAGGGACACACCTACGTCAATTACGCCTGCAGCTACAACCGCCGGCGCGGTTCCAGCATCTGTGCCAACTCCACTAAGGTCGATCAGGCCACGCTGATGGACTCCGTCATGAAAGCCATCGAAGAGAACATCCTCAACGAGGAGAGCGTCGCGATCATCACTGAGGCAATCGAGAAGCTGATCACCGAACACCGCGGCAGTCATGCGGCGGATCGGAAGCGACTGGAGAAGGAACAGAAGAAGCTGGACAAGGAGATCGAGAAGCTGTCGCGAGCGATGACCATTGCTACCGACGTACCGGAGCTCGCCAAGCAACTGCAAGAGAAGGCAAAACGTAGAACCACCGTCGCCGATGCACTGGATGGCATCAACTCATTGGTGAAGAAGGACTTGCTGGTTGGACTAGAAGACCGAGTAAGAGCGGAGATGGAAGACATCCGAGGTCTTCTAGCAAGCCAAGACGTGCATCAGTTCAGGCATGAGCTGATGCATCACGTTTCGGCGATCCTGGTGGACGCTCAGGGCCAAATGAGAATCGAGGGCTCCCTGACGGGCGCCCTCGATTCTGTACTGAAATTGGTAGCGGGGGCAGGACTCGAACCTGCGACCTCAAGGTTATGAGCCTTGCGAGCTGCCATCTGCTCCACCCCGCAGTTTTCAATCCGCGCGGCCTTTGCTGCGGCGCGAGGGGCAATAGATACTTGCCTTCCTTTGCAGCGTCAATAGGGGGCGCTGGCGGAATCTTTACACACGCGGTCGCACACTAACGCTGCTTTTCGGTGAATTGCTCTTTCTTGAAGGCGACCAAGGGAACCTCATATCCGGGCGTAATTCTGGCGGATTTCACGAACTGTGCCGGGTGGTCGAACTCTTTCGTAACGGCCGTGGCGCGTAGCTGCTCAATCAACTTGCCTTTGTCGTCACGCTGGTAGATCCGGAACACTTTCGGCAGCAGCAGGTCGGGAGCACGTTTGTTTTCGGGCTTCGTGGCCTGATCCACGAGGTTGGGCAGGGCGACATAGCGGTCGGGTTCGAACGTCAGCTCGGTGTCGGCGCCGCCCTTGCCATTGGCGAGAGCGAAGCGCAATTGCACCTGCGCTATCGCGTGGGGGAACTTCCAGTCACCGGCCGAGCCAATCGGCAGGTCGGCCACGAAACGAACGATGACGCGTTCGCGCCCGCCGCCTTCTATTTCTCTTCCGTACTTCACGAACACCCATGTGCGCCAGGTGGCGCCGCTGTTTGGGTCGCGGTAGTAGTCGCGACGGATGAACGTCAGACCGCCGTGGTCGGCGTCCTTCTCGACGCCCGTCAGGATAAGCAGCTTCCGCGCCTCAAGTTGTGTGATCAGGTCGTCATAGGCCTTCCCGACCGTATCGGCGGCGCGCTTGCGCATGTCTCCACCGACACCCACACAGTCGTAGTAGTCGTCTTTCGCCGCGTCGGTTTTCTGCTCGCTGATTGACTGCACGATCCATTCTCCGCCGAGGTTGTCCTCGGTGCGAATCCGTCCTTTGCCTTTGCGTCCGTTCGCGCCATACAACTCGATCATGCGCCCGTTCTTTTCGTTTTGTCCACCGTTGCCGGCGATCTTGATGTCGAACGCGAGGATGGTGCTGCGGATCTCGCCGATTTCCGAAAAGCGTCGCACAAGCTTGCTCAGGCTTTGCAGTACGCGCGGGTTCTGCATGGTGTCGCAACCGGGCCAGCTCAGGATGCTCAATGTGTGGCGCAGCAACTGTGTGTTATCGCGGTCCTTGGTCTCCGCATCGAAGTCGGGGTTCATCACCGGCTCAAGCAATCCCAGCACTCCGCGCCCGAGGTCAATCAGCCCGCCGTGCCCGTCCGGCGAAAACTCCGGAAGCAACACGTCTTTGACCTCCAGCTTGTCGTCGCCGGGAAGTATGCGGCGGACTTCACCCTCGGGCGTCGGGATTTCGATTTCGTCCCAGCGGTAGAGGTCGCTGATTACGAAGGTGCGGGCACGCTCAACGGTTCGTACACCGGCCAAGCGCACGCGTTGCATGCTGACGCTGCATCCGCGCCAGAGTTCAAAGCGGGCGACCTCAACCGTTTCGCCGTCTTGTTTGGGCTCTCGAAGTTCAACGACCACGCCGTCGCCGTCTTTGCGGGCGACGATCAGGCCGTGGCCGAAGGGGTCACGCTGGATGGTGTCGGTGTAACGGTCCGGCGGAAACTCGCCCTTCAGCAGTTCGGATGTTGCCAGAGCGTTGTCCTGAAGATCGAGGCGGAGGAGCTTGCCGGGTTGCGGCGTGTGGCTTTCGACGATGCCCAGGCTGTAACTCCGCGAAGTATCGCGCTGCGGCGCTTGCGGTAGGCCGGAGGCGTCCCACGCGATTGCGGCGAGGCTCTCGTTGTCGATCCAGACGGGACGGGCGAAAGTTCGCGGCGCGGATTCAGCGAGCAGCTTCCAGTCCGACACGTCGTATACACGCAAAGTAATCAGGAACTTGCCGTCCACGAATGTGAATGCCCGAAAGGCGATGCGCTTGTTGTCAGGCGACACGGCCGGGGCATCGATGAAATCGTTGGACGAAAAGACGATGGCGTCAGTTGGCACTTTGCCGCTTGCGTTTGGTGACTTGTCGTCCACGCGCAGTAGTTGGTTCTGCCCTTTGCTGAGCGTCAGGTAGGGGTCGTAGTGCAGCACATAGGGCTGGCCTTCAATTGTCAGCACGGCCACCAGCGTACGCTGGAAGGCGACATTCGTCGGCGACAGAAAGTGCGTCGCGCGGGTGTAGCTGCCTTTGGTTGCGTCGAAATGCCAGAGTTCGGTCTGCGGGTATCCACCTGCCGGACTGCCGTCGCCATGCGGCCAGCCCAACGGGTCCGGGGCAGGCATGCCCGGGTCGCCAGCGTGTTCGGACAGGCCCTCGCCGCTTTCGCCTGGTGGATTCTCAAGTAGCAACCACCCGCCGCGCGCATCCGGTTGAGACACGGCGATGTCGTGCCCAAAGGCGGGCATCGCCAGCAACAGCAATATAAGGAAGAGAAAAGCTCGGCTCATGATGTTCATGTCTGGGGAAACTACGGGGCCCTATGTACTTATACGAATCGGCAGGCGCCCAGCAGGACCCCAAATCTTTCTTCAGCCGATAAAGCCGTGTGCGCGAACAAGCTCGTCCAGGCTATTGACCATGGCGGGCTCAAGTGGCTCGGCCTGGACTAGGCGTTCGAGCACGACTGGCGGTACGACCGGGCACAGCACACAGCTAACACCGGGCTGCGCAAGTGCCCAGCCGACTGCCAACGTTGTGGCATCGCCTAGCTCATTCAGGTCATTCGCGAGGGCAACCGCCTTTGCGAAGTGTGGCTGTGTGAAGTACTCGTCGCGGTCGTCGTCGGTGAATTCTTCAGTGCCGGTGAACCGCCCGGTCAACAGCCCGGACAGCAATGGGTCTGACGCCAGAAACCCGACGCCCCCGGCGATACACCAAGGCAGCAGGTCGGCCAGGGCCTTGCGGTTCAACAAGTTCAGCGGCGCTTGTACGGTTTGCAGCTTGATGTGGCCGCCCAGTGCTTCGATCTGTGGCAGGTTGTAGTTGCAGACGCCAAACCATTTCGCTTGTCCGGCGCTTTGGATGTCTTGCAACCCGCGTGCGGTCTGAATCGGCGACGTGTCATCCGGCCAATGCAATTGATACAGGTCGATGTACTCAGTCTTCAGACGAAACAAGCTGTCGTGGCACTGGTTAATCAGGTTGGCTCGCGAGTTGTCCAGCGTGAGCGCACCATGAAATGTCAGGCGCGGGCCGGACTTAGTGGTGATGATCAGCGACTCACGTTGCTGGGTTTCGAGTATCCGCCCGAGCACTTCCTGTGCGTGGCCGTTTGCGGTGATCCAGTCCGTGTCAATCAGGTTGACGCCGAGTTCAATCGCGCGACGGATCGCTGTGGCCATGGCGTCCTCGCCGGAAACGGCTGGGTCTTCGCTTTCCGGTGCGAGGACTGCCAACTGATTCAGCGGCAGAGACGCGGTGGGAGGGGCAGAAAGGCTCAGGCCGATCTCACTGACATCCGGGCCGCTTTGAAACAATGGACGCTTGCGCATGTGAGGATGCTAACTTACTGAGACCAAAAAGCTTCTTTAGCGCGAAGGTGCAGTGCTTTCCGCTAGCTGCGCCGTGGAAGATTTGCCCGATGACAGATGAGCCGGAAACCGAAAGCAAGCCTGAAGACGAGGGCGAAACGCTGCTGGAGATCGGCGGAGCGGTTGTCAGCGCATCCGAAGATGCGGCGACGGTACCTGATGCCGGTGAAACGTTGCTCGAGATTGGGCAGCCGTCAATCTACTGCGACCCGGACATCCAGCAGACGCTGCTTGACGTAGCCAGCGATGAAGCATCGACGTTGCGCGACAGCCAGGCCGAGACACGGCGTGTCGCGGCATCGCCGGCCATGGGCGGGCGACGCTACGAGTTGCGGGGCGAAATCGGGCGTGGCGGCATGGGTGTTGTGATTCGTGCCTTTGACCGGGACCTGAAGCGCGACGTAGCCCTCAAGGTCACACGTGCCGACCGGTCCGGCAGCCTCAGCATCGCGCGCTTCGTTGAAGAGGCGCAGGTCACGGGCCAACTGAGCCATCCGAACATCGTGCCTGTACACGAACTTGCCCATGAGCCGGGCGGACGCACGTTCTTCACCATGAAGTTGGTTGAGGGCAACAGCCTCGCGCGTATTTTGCGCCGCTTGCGGGCGGGCGACAAAGACGCCCCCGGCGAATACCCGCTTACACGTCGCCTGTACATCTTCGGGCAGTTGCTCAATTGCATGGCCTACGCGCATGACCGCGGCGTCATCCACCGCGATCTCAAGCCGGACAACGTCATGATCGGCGATTACGGCGAAGTGATGGTGATGGACTGGGGGCTGGCCAAGGTGCGCGACAAACCGGAACTGGTCAGCAAGATCACGACCACGCGCCTGCAAACGCCCGGCAGCGAAACGCTTGATGGCACCATCATCGGCACACCCGCCTACATGCCGCCCGAGCAAGCCCGTGGCGAGCGCGACAAGATCGATGAGCGCAGCGATATCTACAGTCTCGGCGCGATCCTGTATGAGCTGCTTTCGCTGCATCCGCCCTATGAGGCGACGACCGCCAGCGAACTCATACGTCGTGTCGCGACCGAGCCGCCGCCTCCGCCTAGTGTCCGCAACCCGGAAGTTGTCGTCCCGCGCGGGCTCGAAAGCATCGTGATGAAATGCCTTGAGCCCGATGCCGAGAATCGGTTCCAGACCGTTCACGAGCTGCAGAAGGCGCTTGAGGTATACGAAGAACAGGTTGAATCCTCGGCCGATGAAGGGCTGTTCTTTTCGCTGCTGGGGAAGACGTTCGCTTTTCTGGTGATCGCTTCGACATTCCTGGCGACGGCCGTGGTTCTAGTCGGTATCGACAATCTGTATCTCAAACAGCACCTGTATGACCCGGGCGTTCTTTCCGGGCTGACTGTGCTGGGCTTCGGCACCATGGTTGTGTGGATGGTCCTCAAGCCTTGGGCGGCGTTCGATGCTACCCACGGGTTACTGCTTTGGCGCAGAGCTGGCATCACGCAGGAAGACCTGCGTGGCTACTTTGTCGCCGAAGCATCGCGCCGGGCAAAGTGGATGTACTTCGCCGCGGCCGACTTCACGCTGGTGTATTCGATTGCGATGGGGAGCGTCGCCGCGGCCATTGTGTCAGTGCAGATGTTCGGTTCGGCACTGCTGTGCACGCTGGCGGTCGGAGCACTTGAGCAAGGGACCTATCGCAAGCTTGACGCACTGGACGCGATCTCCGGCCAAGACCGGCGTGACATGCTGTTTCGCTGGATGGTTGTGGCACTGGTAGTCGCACTCGCCGTATTTTTCATGAATACAGCGGGCTGGGAGTGGAAGCTCCAGCGTATGCCGGCCGATTTCCGGCGCGGGACGCTGATGCTGCATCTGGTGACCGTGCTGGCCGGTGTCTGGGTGCTGGCGCAAATAGGCCACCCGACGCGCGAAGTAAATCGCGCCATGCGGGCCTTGCTGACCAAACGTATGACGCCCGAGCTGCGCAAGCAGGTCGCGCCCATGGCCCGCGCCTTCGCCAGCAACGCTGTTTTGTTCGGCGCCATGGGGACGCTGGCGTGGATCGGCATGATCTCGCCGGGCTTGCTTGAGCCAGAACACAGCGTATCGGCCACGCACTACCTGATGGCACTGACGCCATTATGGAGCGGCATTCTGTGGAGCTGGTTCTTCAGAGTCAGGGCGGGCAAGATTCTCGGCGCGGCTTCGGATGAACTAGTGCGGCGCTACCGCGAGTACCGGGCATCGCCGAACGCCCCCAAGGCCGGCAAGACGACATACCTTATCGCGTGGGCACCGTTCATACTCGCAGGCATCGCGGCGGCCGTGGTCTTGATCCTTCGTGCGATTTAGCATTGTTGGCTGGAGTGCGTAGATATGCGGAAGCTTTTGTTGGCAGTTCTTGCAGGGCTCGTTGCGGCTTGTGGTGGTTCGGAAACTGACCCTGGCGCGAACACAGGCACACCGAACGGGACTGTCAGCGATGCCGGGTCCTTCTGCGGCAATGCCGACGACCCGGTCAGTGAATCGAACACGCCCGAGAGATCACTCGCTGCACGTTCTTATCCGGTGTTGGATAGCGAAGGGCGGTCGCTCCCGGCCGAATGGCGGCAACTTCAACTAAATACAGAGGCCGTAACATACGGGTATGACCTCGCACCGTCAGAGGTTGGGTTGTTCATCAGGACCTACAACGAACGTCGGTCTTTTGATCGAATGCAACTTTGGCGCGTCACCAACGACAAGCTTCAGCAGATCGTCGAAATGGAATCGGGGGACGAAGTTGTCGGAAGGTTGATGGTTAGTCCCTCCGGCTCTCACCGTGGCAAGGCGCTGCTTACCTATGTTCCTGAGCCCAAGCTGAGGTCGACAGAACCGAAATGGGGCTTGGCGTTGGTTGACGGCGACGAACTCAAAGTGATTGAAGATGAGTCAGGGCGCACGTTGCCTGTAAAATCCGTTCAGGCTGTCGAAAGTAAGTGCTTGTATTTCCACGGGCCGCTCACGGACTCCGAAGAATGGGGGCTGTGGAAGCTGGACGACAAGGGAGGGGCGCTGGCACTCAGGGGCATTGCGATGCCAACTTCGGAATCGCCAAGTGGAGCAGGTAGAGAAGGGGTCCACTACTTGGTATGGCGCGACGAGCTTTACGAGTTCTACAGCGGTGACGGACGGTCCAGTCCCTACAAATATCTCCGGATTGCTAAGTGGCATGACGGTAAGCGCGTGCTGGTGACCGACGAGTTTCCTGTCCCCATGGTTCCCAACGACACGCTCTGGACGGTGCTTGATGGCAAGTTGTGGGCTGCAACCAAGGGTGGGCTGTACCAACTGGATGAAGGGGTTTGGGCTCGTGTTGGATTGCCCATAGATGCTGAGGACACCTTCTTCCGTGCGGGTCCTGAGAGTGCTGCTGAGGTACTGATGGTGAGACCGAGCTGGCGTTCCAAAAGTCCAGGGGCGAACTATACGGTTCGTTCCGGCAAGTTGTTCGCCCTCACCATGGATGGTTGGCGCGAAGGTAAGAGCGCTGCGCCGCTGGAGTATGTAACCACCTTTGACGCAGAGCATCTGTACTTCCTTAAGGGACGCGCCTCAACACTGTACGAACTGGCAAGCGACACCGGTAAACTGAAGGCATACGATGTACCCCAAGAGGTAGACCTGACCCGGGCGGTTGTGTACGGGCGCAGCCCAGCCCTGTTTCTGCAGAGCTTCGGCAAACTGTACTGGGAGCGGGACGGACAATTCGTTCTGCTTCAGCCTCCTCGCGGAGATAACGAATCCTGGGAAAAGCTCTGCCGCATAGGCAACGATATCTGGGCAAAGTCGGTCATCCGCACCGACCGACAAGACCGCGAAGACTCAACCGAGTACGCGTTGTACCGACTGGACATGAGATAACCGCAGGCTCTCTAGACCGCGCCTTCGGCTCTCCAGCAGTAGTGTGAGATGAACGCGATGATTCGCCCCATCAGCCTTGCTGCGGCGAATTCGCTTACTTGCTGGCCTTCGGTTGGGGCTACTTCAACAATGTCGAAGCCTACGATGTTTCGGCTTTGGGCGATCTTCTGGATGATCTTCAGACCGAGGTACCAGGTCAGCCCGCCCGGCTCGGGTGTGCCGGTGCCGGGAAAGACGCTTGGGTCGAAGCCGTCCACGTCGATGGTCAGGTAGACGTTACGGCTGAGTTTGCCCACGGCCTCTTCAATCCATGGGCCTTCCGTGTGGTGATCCCAGGCGTGATAGCAGTGCACCGGGCGGTCGGGGTGCCCGGCTTCGAACTTTTCCCGTGAGCGAATGCCGACCTGCACAATCGGGCACCATTCGTTGATGCGTGCCGCCGCGCTGGCGTGGCTGTACGGGTCGTCGTGGTAGGCTTCACGCATGTCGCTGTGGGCGTCGATGTGGAACACACTCAAGTCCGGCACGCGCTCGGCCACGGCTTTGACTGCGCCCGGTGAAACGGAATGCTCGCCACCGATCAGGATCGGGAACTTGCCCGCTTCGAGAATCTGTTGTGTGGCCGGGTAGATCTGGCCGATGGTCATTTCTTCGGCGGTGCAATTCGGGTCGAAGGCTTTCAACGTGGCAACGCCGTGGCGCGGGATGTGTTCTTCGCCGGTGATCTCATCAAACAGTTCAACTTGCTGGCTCGCCAGGCGGATCGCTTCCGGACCGGCACCCGTGCCCTTGCCATAGCTCACCGTGCCTTCGTAAGGCGCAGACATGACCACAAAGCGCGCGCGCTCAAGCGTTGCCAGCTCAGGCTCAAGCCCGAAGAAATTGTCGTCGTCGGTGACGAGCAAGTCTGTCAGCTTTGTTCCCATGATGTTCTTTCATACCAAGGCCGGCGTCCGGTTAAACCGAACGCCGGCCGTTTGTTGAACCTTCCTACTTCTTCTTCTTGGCGCGCTTCGGCTTCGGGTTTGCAAGCTCCGGCACACGCAACCCCTGGTGCCCGGCGTTCAGCGCCTTGAGCTGGTCGGGCGTAACCTGCCAGTTGTCGAAGATGAAGACACAGGCCGCGATCACCGTAGCCCACATGTCCTTCGGACCTTCGGCTGACTGCGTGACGTTGCGCGTGGTGACGATTTCGCCGCCGAGCTTCCACTCCTGTTTGCGTTCGTTCCAGGCTTTGCTTGGGTCGAAGGGCAGGCCCATGGTCGTGGCGAGCATGCTGGCGGCAAGGTCTTCAGCGTAGTCGCCGGCCTGTTGGTCGTTCACGCCGTATGTGTGGTACTCAGACAGGTAGCCGAACTTCGTCGGGTCCTTTGGTATGGAGACGCCGACGCTGGCAGCAATCATGCGGCGGTACTCGTTGGTGGCCTGGCGCGACATGACGCAGAAGGCGACTTGCCCGTCATGAAGTTCTTTCAGCCCGGCCTTCTTCGGGACGATCTTGCAGCCCGGAGGCATGATCGAGCTGATTGTGACGACGTTCAGCGCGGCAATGCCGGCGTCGCGCAATGCGTCTTCGAAGCTTGCGAGATAGTCCTTGTGAATCCCTACGCCCTTGGTGAAGAACGCACGAGTCGGTACGAGTTGCAGCATCCAACGGCTCCTGTTGCTTTGGCGTTGCCTGAGCAGCGCCACTTGGGCAGCTTCCCGCCGCCTCGCCTGAGGCAACGGTGTGCTGTTTCGGCACTCCGCTCGGCCGCCGTTGGTCCATTGGGTGGAAGCCGCCGAGGGGAGAACCGCCGTCCGTGGACGGACTTAGCTTTTTGGATGAATTCGCGTTGGATGTAAAGGTGGCGGGACGAAAAACCTGACTAGTCGTCCGCCCACAGGTAGTTCAATTCGTTTGCGCGTACCCGCAGATACTCCGGTTCATACCGGTAGTAGATCTCAAGGTTCAGTGCACAGATGGCCGTGGCATAAACGCGCCCGCCGCCGTTCTTTGCCCAGTGACCGACCGGGTCAAAGCTGCCGCGCCGCGCGCCAGACTTCACCTGGTTGTCGAGCAGTGTGCGCTTCAGCGCGATATTCCATTGCCGCCAGCGGTCTTCGCCACCGGACGTGTCTTTCGAGAGCAGCATCGAGACTGAGCCGTAATACCAGTAGTACATGTTGCTGCCGTTGAGGTCGTTTGCGCGGGACCAGCTTGGCGGCTCCTTGCTGATTTTCTCAAGCTGCTTCTGCTGCACCCAGGAATCGTTCGGTTCGCCGAGCAAGCGCCGGCAGACGTTGCTCGCGGCCAGCATGGCCATACCCCGGTGGCCTGAGCGCGTGCCTTCGTCGGCGTATACGGCCTGCCCGTCCTTGCGAGTGCAATCCTTTAAGAATTGGGCGAGTCGATCCAGGTTGTCCTGCGGGATTTCAAAGTTGGCTTCACGCGCCGCGACTAATGCGAGGATGGCCCAACCGGAGATCGAAAGGTCGTCGCGGGTGGACGGCTCCCAGCTTTCGCGTTTGCTGGGGTAGCGCTGGTCATAGTCCCAGCCGCCGCCCGGCCCCTGCATACTGAGCAAGTACTCAAGAGCGCGGCGCATCGGCGTTCGCAAACTCTCATCACCGGTAACAAGGTACAGGTCAGTGATCGCGAAGGTTGCCAGCGTGTGGGCATACATCGTTACCTGATGAGAGTTGTCATCGAGCCCGAAGCCGCCGTCGGCCACACGTTGCTCAGACAACAGAAACTCCCGCGCGTGCTTTACGGTGGTTTTGTAACTGCCGGACTGGTCACTGTAGCCTGCACCGGTGAACGCGAGCATACACAAGCCAGTCAACCCGATGTCGTTGCGAGCGAGCCCAATGCCTTCGGCGCCTCGTTCGCCGGGAGATGCGCTTGGCAGGTAATGGGTCATGTAGTTGTCAGAGTCCCACTTGCCGTCGAGGTCCTGTACCGACACCAGCCAGCCCAGCGCCATGTGTACTGCATCTTCTGTTTCGCCTGAGCCGCCGTGGCGCTTCAGCCCGACGCCATGCTTGCCCTCACCGCGCAGCCCGTGACTACCGCCGCCCCCGAGACCGACACTGCCTTCATCACTGCCTCCGCCGCCGGCCACGTCCAGTGACGCCTGCAGGCGCTCGGCCAGCGTGCGGCCATCTGTCGTCGGCGCTGTTTCGTCACTGGCATCTGTCGTCGGCTTGTCGCGCTCAGGCCGAGGTTCGATCTCGGCGGTCTCGAGTTTGTTGAAGGCCTGGCTGACGCTCGCGCTGGCCGGGCTTGAGGTCTCTGAAACTTCGCCCGGCGCCGCACCCGGGTCGTTCTCCTGCTTCTCTTCTTCCGGGTCCGAGCCGATGATGTCGCTGACCTTCATGACGTAGGGGCCGGGCAACGGCTCTTCGATCATGCTGAACAGGCGGTGGTTGATCGCCAGCGTGAACACCATCAGGTGAACGCTTAGTGTCAGCAGCAGCGGGGTGCGCCAGTCACGTTTTCCGGCTCGCTTAGTCATTGCGACCTCGACGCCGATCCAGCTCGCGCTGGATGTCCTCCAGCATCTCTTGCAACTCGGCGTCCGTCATGTCGCGGAGTTCGCGTGTGGCTTCGCCGGTCAGGCGGTCGCGGGCCTTGCGTGCCTCGACTTTGACGTTGTCGTCCGGGTCAAGCTCAAGCATGCGGTTCAACGTAGGCAGCGCTTCTTTGTCGTTCAGCATGCCTGCTACTCTGCAGGCCAGAGCGCGCGTTTTGTCGTCGGGGTCGCGCAGCAGCGCCCGCACATATGGACGGGCGGCGATCAGGCGACGCGAGCCGATTTCGATCAGTCCTTCCCAGACTTCACCCAGATTCTTGGACTGCAGTTTCGCAATCGCCGGCTCGGCCAACTCGTTCTCGATGGCGATCAGGTCGTCCATCACTCCCGGTGGCAGAGGACGCGCACTTGGCGGGTTAGTGTCCTCCATCGGTGGCTTTACTTCGGGTGGTGTGTCGTCTGTTTCGCCACTGAGAGGTTCGGGGTTAAGCTCTTCGCGTGGTCGTTGATTGCGCCGGTCAGAGGGGTCGCCGGCGCCGGCCTGGGCATTGGCCTGCCTGCCCATCGCCTCGTTCAGCTTCTGTTGTGAAGTGATCGCGAAATACAGGCTTACGGCAAACATGGGTAGCACGATCGCGATCATTACGATCGGCAGTATCGGGCGTTTCTGCTCCGACTTTGCCTCTGCCAGAAACTGGTTCGCGGCCGCTGTGGAATGCCGCGGCGTTGAAGAGACTCGCGGCGTCTGCGCTGCACGTGGAATCGATGGTGCCGGGCGCGGAATAGAGGGGCGCGCGGGGGCCGCAGGTTTCGGCTCAGCCTTAGGAACTTCCGGGGCTTTCTTGACGATGGGCGCACAGCGTGAGCATCGCAGCATGCCACCGACGCGCGAGCCCCGACCTTCGATCAGATCAAGCGCCGTCACGGGAATGCCGCAGGACTCGCAACCCCAGACGGCCTGCTCGTAGTGTCCGAGTGGGCCGGTGGTCTCTTGTCCGGCGTCGCTTTCAGCGGCGCGGACGGCGGATTTGGTTCGCTCATTGGCAAGGCAGCTTGCACATACGAGTTCACCGTCGCGATCAACGGCTTCACCGCGAGCGATACAGCCTTCGCTGAGGGGTCGTCCACATTTGTCGCAGAACTGCAGCAGCATAACTGGCCCATTCGGGGCGGGCCGTGGGGAATTCTCACAGGGCCTGCGCCCCGACTCTTAATTGTATGAACGTATGACCCGCGCAACAGGTGCGATCAAACGTGTAATTGCGGTTCGGCAAAGGGATTGGATGCTCTTGCGCAGGTCAGGGCAGCTCTTGTTTCAGGCAGAAGACGCTGCCGCCAGACTTCATGAACTCCGAAGTGTCGAGCTCGATCACCGTGAAACCTCGTTTCACCAGTGCTTCCAAAGTCTGGCCGGAACCCTGTTGGATCAACACATGCGTGCCGTCAGGACAGTGCGCATTGCAGGCGAAGTTGGCGGCGTCGTGGTTGCTGACTGCGATCAGATCATCGAAGCCGGCGGCCAGCAGTGACCGACCAGCGTCATCGAACGCTGCGGGCACATACAGCGCGGCACGCGGTGACAGGACGGCGAGGCAGGTGTCCAGGTGGTAGTAGCGCGGGTCCGGTAGGTTCAGCGGAATGACGCTTGCGCCTGTAGTTTCGGCCACGAAGTTCCAGGCATCAAGACCGGTGCGCGGGCCGACACCACCCCAGAAAGCGTGACGTCCGTGATGGCGACTCGCGTCGCCTGTGCCCTCGAATGGTCGCAGCTCGGGCGGGCAGTCGACGACGGTGAACCCATGTGCTTTGTACCAGTGCCGGAAGTGGGCAACTTCTTCGCGGCGGGTTTCACTTGCCATTTCGGACAGCAAGGCGATCTGGCGTCCTGAAGCGTCTCGACACGTAAGGCTCTGGTTTGCGGCGAAACAGAAGTCGGGTAAGCCCGGCGGGCCTTCGATCACCTGTACTTCAATCCCGACATCACGATAAGCGCGAGCCATGGTATCCCATTGGTAGCGGGCCTTTGCAGAGTCAACGACGTTCAGTTCGCCTTCGGCGTTGCGCATCCATGGGTTGATTGCGCTTTCGATATTGAAGTAGTCGGGAGCCGCCATCAGCACACGACGGCAAGGGCCGCGTTCTTCAGCGTCTGCCAGTGCAGCCGTGACGTCAGAAGGATTGGTGATCAGCTTCATCAAACGACACCTTGACCGGCGGGGCTCAACGATCCCTAATCCGTGCGGGAAGCAAGAAGACCAGCATGAATCACTTGTTCACAATCCTCAATGGCGGCGTGTTTGCTTGGCTGGTGATCGGCGTGTTTTTCAAACGTCGTCATCCGTTGCACATGATGTGGATGACGTTCGGCTTCGCGCTGGATGTTGCGCTGCTGCTTTTCATTGAACTTGACCGCAAGGCCACAGGGCAACTGTTTGCCCCGATGGGCCCGTGGCTGGTCGTTCACATCCTGATCGCAATCGCGCTGGTGCCGTGGTACCCGGCCATGCTCTACAGCGGCGGTAAAGTAAGCGCAGGCAAACCCAAGGGCACTCACAAGATGCTTGCCATGGGCTTTCTGCTAATGCGCTTCCTGCTCTGGATCACGGCCATCCTCGCCATGAATGCCAAGGCAGCAGGCTAATCAGGAAACATACGGCAGCAGGAATTCGCGGGCGCGCTGGGCGACTTCTACAGCCTTGTGCTCGAACGTGTACAGCTCGACGGTGATCCAGCCGTTGTCGTAGTCGGCCTGCCTTAGCTGTTTGAAGAATTCGTCAAAGTCGATCGCTCCGTCGCCGGGCACCAGATGAAAATGCACGCGGTCTGCGGCGATGTCCTCAATCTGGATGTGGTGAATCTTGCCCTTGAACCTTGCGGCGTTTGCCGCCGGGTCTTCGCCGACGCAGTAGAAGTGGCCGACGTCGAAGTTCAGCCCCAGCCATTTCTCGGCCAGTTCATCACCGGCAAAGCGTTGCATGAATTCTTCGTACTGCCCGGCCTTTTCAATCAGCAGGTCGGGCTCAGGCTCAATGCACAAGCGCACGCCGGCTTCGGCGGCGTCGGGCAAGACGCTACGGATACCTTCTTCAAACCAGTCGGCGGCCTGCTCGCGGGTGACGCCCTCATCAATCGGCCCGCCGGGCTCGGTACTGATGGTCGGCGCGCCAAGCTTCGCGGCCAGGTGCAGGCAGTCGCGGGTATGCTCGACGCGTAGCTTGCGGCGCTCAGGGTCGCGTTCGCACCAGCTAGGTCGATGGCAGCCCTCGATGCCGTACAGCATGAATGAGTTGCAGTTGCTGACGGCCAGCCCGCGCGCATCCAGCTTCTCGCGCCAGCGTTTGACGTCGTCGTCTTTAACGTTTGGTGGAAACGCGTGGGGGATATCGAGCAGAATCTCCATGCCCTGATAACCGGCGTCGGCCACGAGGTCGATGGCGTCATCGAGCGAGTAACGCTTCATGGCATTGGAGGCGAATGCTAGTCGGAAGGTCATGGGCTTACTCCGTTCGTGTGGATGGTCGGTGGTTTGTGGCCGATGGTCAAGGCGGAGCTACCATTGACCAGCGACCCTCGACGGGCTAATCCCGTTCACGGAGGCATGCCATGAAAGTATTCGTTACCGGTGCGGCCGGCTTTATTGGGTCTCGGCTTTCTCGTGCGCTGCTTGCCCGCGGCGACAGCGTTGTCGGGCTTGATGATTTCAATGACTTCTATGACCCGGCGATCAAGCGCCAGAACGTGGCCGAGCTGGAGAAGCTGGACGGCGACTTTCAAATGGTAGAGGGTGACCTTCGTGTTGCCGACGACGTCAACGCCGCGCTGGGTGATGGCGCTGATGTTGTCGTCAACCTGGCCGCGCGGGCCGGCGTGCGCCCGAGCCTTGAGCAACCGTTGCTATACACAGACACGAATGTGCGCGGGCTGGTGAATATCCTTGAAGGCATGCGCGAGCGCGGGCTGAAGAAGCTCGTGCATGCCAGCAGCAGCAGTGTTTACGGCGGGCAGGAAAAAGTCCCGTTCAGCGAAGAGGACCCGATCAATCTGCCGTGGTCGCCCTACGCCGCCACCAAACGCAGCAACGAGTTAATGCTCGCGACCTGGCATCATTTGTACGGCATCGAAAGCCACGCCTTGCGCTTCTTTACCGTATTCGGCCCGGGGCAGCGCCCTGACCTCGCGATTGCCAAATTCATCCGCCTGATCGAGCAAGACCAGCCGATCCCGTTCTTCGGTGACGGCACCACCGGGCGCGACTACACGTTCATCGACGACATCGTGCAGGGTGTACTTGCGAGCATTGATCGGGTGGGCGCTCTCGAGATCATTAACCTCGGCGGCGATGAGCCGGTAACGCTGACGGAGATGGTGCACACGATTGAGAAGGTCATGGGCAAGCAGGCCAAACTCGACCGCAAGCCGGTGCAGCCGGGCGACGTGCCGCGCACCATGGCCGACGTAAGCAAAGCGCGGAAGATACTCGGCTATGAACCCAAAACCAGTTTTGCCGAAGGCGTGGCGAAACAGTACGAATGGTGGAAGTCGTTAAGCTGATAGTTGGCAGATCGCAGTTGACGACCAACCATAAACTTCCAACTATTAACCAATCAAAAGGCTGGGCAGCCTGATCCGGAGCAATCCCGTGCGTATATCTCTCAGCCTCTGCGCGGCGATTCTGTTACTACTGGCATTTGTGCAGAGTTCTGTCGTTGCGGACGAGCCGCCGCAAGACAGCCAACTCACACTTCAATTCCATGAGTCAGAACACTATCGCCTCGGCACCGATGTCGACGAGCAAACCGGGCAGGAGTACTCGCGCGTGCTGGAAGCCTGCTGGCCCCAGTTCGAGGAGTTCTTCGGCGCGAAACCGCGCCTGAAGAAGGGCGAAAGACTCAACGTCTACTTCCTCGCCACTCAGGAAGGCTGGCAGACAAAACTGAAGGAAGATGGTGTCGCGATTCCCGTCGGCGCGGGCGGCTACTATTGGCCGGGAACGCGCTGCGTGTATCTGTACCGGCAGCCAACGTTGTACAACTCGCGGCAACTGCTGATCCACGAGGCGATGCACCAGTTCCATTTCCTTGCCTGCTGCAAGAACGTGGGCCCCAAGGACGTCTGGTACATCGAAGGCATCGTAGAGAACTTCTCGCGCCACTACTGGGACGGCGAGAAGCTGACCTCAGGCGTGGTTCCGTTCTGCAGCCTCGCGAACTACCCGAAGCTGGCGTTGGACCTTTTCATGCGCGACGACTACGACCTCGCGGCGATGGTCAACGGCGACCGCGCCAGCGCCCGCCCTGAACAGTGGGCCCTGGTGCGCTATCTCCAGATCGCCGAGGACGGCAAGTACCAGAAGGCATGGAAGCAGCTTGCGAAGAAACTCGATGGCGGCCAGTCGGCCAGCAACGCATTCAAAAAGACCATCGGCGACCCGAAGAAGCTGCAACCCAAGATTCTTGAGTGGCTGAAGACCCAGCAGGAACCTTTCGTGCCGGTCTGGAACGAGTGGCAGGGGCAGGGAGCAGACTCAGTCATCGGCACCAGCAAAGTTACAAGCGCGTGCCGAGCGCGCGACGATGCAACAGAGTTGTCGGCTACACTGAATGTACCGGAAGGCGCATGGAAAGGCGGGCTGCTGATCGGTTTCAGTGATGCCGACAGCTACACGGTTGTGTTGCTGAACAACGCCGGCGGCTTCAGCATCAACCAGCGCGTTGAAGGTAAGTGGATTGTTCTGAAACGGGGAACTGCGCCCGATCAGATCGAAGGTACATACCGCCTGAAAGCGATCCGCGCGGGCGATTCAATCACCGTCAGCGCCAATGACGTCGAGTTGGGGAGCTTTGAGTTGAAGGGCGCCAAGCTCGGCGTCTGCCTTGAGAACTGCACCCTGCGTTTCACGGACATCGAATGGAAGTGACGCCGGAGCAGGACTGTCGGCGAGCCTTCAGGTTTTCCCCAGCCAAACCGCTTTTGTGTTTTTCTGCTTATGCGGCTAAACAGGCGGAATGCGTCTACTCGTCGAAATCAGTCAGGGACTAGGTAACTGCATTCAAGGTACGCCGCTGCTGCGTGCGCTTTGGCTGATGGGCCATGACGTTGACCTTTACGTCAACTCGCCCCTGGCCGACAAGCTGAAGCCGCTCTGGGATGACTGGGAAGTCGTCGGCAAGGTGTTTACCGGCCACGATCAATTCAACGTCGCCGACTACGATTTTGGTGTCAGCGCCTACGGGCGTCGCCAACTTACGCGCATGTTCGCCCCGGGCATGTGCCTGAAGGTTGAGAAGCGGCACGTAAAGCATCAGTCCGAAACGGAAGCCAACGTCGAGCTTGCCCGCTGGCTGGGCTACGCAGGCCCGACGCCTCAGGCGTACGTGAAGGCACACGACCCGAACCTTGGGCTACCGCCGGAACAGCGCCACAAGCGTACGGCTCCTCTCGGCGGCGTGATCGTGCATGCAGGCTGCGACCGCAACAGCGCCGTCAAGCGCTGGGGGCACTGGCGCGAATTGTGCCAGCGTATCGCCGATACCGGGCGCGACGTCATCGTTACCGGCACGCATGACGACCGCAGCGAAGAGAACTGGGAGGACGACTTCGTCTCTCGCTTCCATATGGAGCTGCCTGAGACGGCCGCTTTGATCGGCGAGTCAAAGTTCTATCTGGGCAACGACTCCGGCGTGGGCCACCTCGCGGCCGCGATGGGGCTGCCCGGGCTGATGCTTTACGGCCCCAGCAATCCGATCAAGAACGCGCCGAATTCCAAGGTCATGAGAACAATGGTAGCGCCCGCGCAGGACGGCGAGTCGCGCGATGTGAACGCGGCGAAGCCGGTGCCGATTGATCGACTGACATTGGATGAGGTGTGGGTCGAGGTCGAAAAGCTGCTGGAAAACCCGCAGCGCGATCCGGACCGGGAGTTGCCCCCGCGTATCGAAGACTCCGTCGAAAAGCGCTGGGAAAGCTATGTCGCGATGACCCAGGCGCAACCTGAGCCCAACGACGTCACTGAAGTCGCGAACATGCCGAGCGGATTTACGCCCAGTGTCAGCGTCGTCATCCCTACGCACAATCGTGCTCAGAATGCAGAGCGTGCCGTGAAGTCAGCCCTTGAGCAGACAGAGAAGTCGGTTGAGGTTCTTGTAGTTGATGACGGCAGCACGGACGACACCCAGGAGAAATTCAAGAACCCACCCGAGCGGGTCCGCTATATCCGCAAGCCGAATGGTGGTGCCAGCAGCGCACGCAATGTGGGGCTACGGCGGGCGCAAGGAGAGTGGGTTGCGTTGCTGGATTCAGATGACGTCTGGGAAAACGAGAAGCTGCAACTGCAACTCGCTGCCATGCGCGATGAGTACGTCGCAGCAAGTTCGCGGCATACGCATATCAACGCCGACGGCTCGCGTGAGATCAAGCCTGACGTGTTGCCGGGGCGTGACAACCACCTGTTTCGCGACCTGTACGAGAACCTGTCGCTGAAGACCAGCAGCCTGATCTTCAAGCGCCACATGCTGGAGAAGACCGGGCTGTTTAATGAGCGCTTCCCGATCAGCAACGACTGGGATTTCTTCTTGCGCCTCGCCCGCGCCGTCAACAACTCGGGCATTCGCGTGTGCGAGCAGCCTTTGCTTACGGTCCATCGCAGCGATGACAGCATCAGTAAAACGCGTCGCGCCAACGCGCTCGAAGAGGCGTACTCGCGGATTTGCATGGTGAACGCCCTGCTGCACAACAGCGACGCCGACAGCATCCGCCGTCACATCGCCCGGGCTGCGCGCAAGCACCTGGAGTTGTCGCGGGCGTACCGAAAAGACGGCAATAAAGAAAAGGCAAAGCTGCACGCCAAGGAAGCCATGCGCGGAGGTTTGAAACTCAAAGGTTTCTGGCGCTGGTTGCAGGCCTGAGCCCCTAGGACTGTGCGTTACTTGACTGTAGATTCCGGCGCTTCATGACAGAACACGACAACAACACTGATGACGCGTTTGCCGAAGGCCCGCTGAAGGCGACTCGGCAACCCGAAATCAAGGACGGCAAGCGCCGCGAAAAGCGCCTTGATCGTCTGCGCCTGCAAGGCTTCTGGCCTCTGTACGCGGCGTTTGTCTTGCTTGCTTGGCGCGCGCCCCTTGATGAAGACCGCGTTGGTCACATGGTGCTGCGGTTTCTCGGCATGGGTGTGACGCTGCTGGGTGTGGGCGTGCGTATCTGGTCCATGGGCTATCTGCTCAAGAAGGAAGAGCTTGCGACGGCCGGGCCGTACGGACGTACACGGAACCCGCTGTACGTCGGTACATGGCTTATCGGCTGCGGGCTGGCACTGAACACCGCCTGGCCTTTCAACGCGGCAGTGCTGCTGATCTACAACGTGATGTTCTTCTCGATTTACAGGGCGCAGATCCGCATTGAAGAGGAGATGCTGAGCAGCATCTACGGTGAGCCGTACGAGGCGTATTGTCGCAACGTGCCCCGGTTCTTTCCCTCAATAGCACCTTGGCGTACTGGTGCAGTCAGCCGCTTCAGCCTGGTGCGTGCGTTCAAGAATCGTGCCTGGGAACCCATCCTTGGTGTGGTGATACTGTGGGCTGCGCAGCTTTCGATGTGGAGCTTCTGGAAGCCGCTCATGGACGGCAAGCCGTGGGCCGAAGTCTGGCAACACTTTCTGGCCGGTGGCTGGATTGGTCCTTAGTTGGACTTCTGCGCAACCGCGAAGCTAAACTGTAAGCCCCACCACGATCCGGGACTCGACCATGTCGGGCGAACTGAGCTGGCAGCAGCTTCCGATTGATACGCCAAGCACGGCGGCGTTCACGCTGGACGGGTCATTCACGAAGGCGTGCATCGGTGACTTTACGGTCAACTTGGGGCGGAGCCTCCAACCGTTGCCCAAGCGCCTGTTTCTGGACATCCGTGGGCTGAAGCAGATTGACCGCGCTGGCATCGACACCATGGCCGGGCTTGCCGGGCTGTTCAGCGAGAATGACAGTGGGTTTCTCGCAATCATCGGCGCGCCGCAGGCATTGCGCAGCAAACTTACAGAGGGCGCGCCGGATAACAGCTTCCGATTCTATGACAGTTTCGGGCAGGCCGCGCAGAAGGTGATGGATGGCATGCTGGCAGCGTTGTCGGGCCAGTTCCGCATGCTGCCCGCCAAGCCGAGCATCACCGAGGAGATGCGAAGTTGCTGGGGCGGCATGAGTGACTCGGGTGTAGCCGACACGCAGGTTCTCAAGCTGAAACGCAGCTTCGACAAAGTCAGCGCACCGACTTTCGAGCGCAAGTGGAACGCAGAGTTCCGGCAGACGACGCGGAATCTGATTCTTGATGCTACCGAGCTTCGAACACTCGTTGATGAAGGCACGGTCTGGATTCGCCGAATCAGCGAAACGATTCGCGGACGCGACGGTGTCTTCTTCCTGGTGAACCCACCACCCAAAGTCCGCGTGATGCTCGAGATGCTGGAAATGGGAAAGCTGTTTGAAACCGCCCTGAGTGTGGAAGAAGCCGAATCCAGAATGCGTTAGCCCCGTCCGGGGGCGTCCGGAAAATGAATGCGGTTTCTGATAACGGCTTTCCTGCTGCTGGTGCCGACTTGCTGTGTGGCACAGGGTATCCCGCGCGAAGCATGGAGCGTCGAGACTTCGCGGTCTCCGGGCGTGCGGTATTTGTTCGGGCTTGAAACCGATGTGGTCGGAAAGGACGACGCCGTACGCTGGCAGGCCGCCGACGGGCTTGTCTCGGCGCCGATCCTGACGAATCCGCGCCGATCATTGTTCTTAACCGGTAGCTTTCGCTACATCGGTCTTGACAACCAACGCAACACGCTTCCGCCCCGGCTGATCGATACCAGCATCGGCGCCTTCGGCAACTTCGGCGTGGGCGATCTGTCGATCGTGACCTTCTTCAACGTTTCCATGAAGTCCGACGCAGACGAGTTTGTCTGGGACGCCTTCACGATCAATGCCAGTGTCGGCGTGCGTGTACCCATTGACGATGAATGGTCAGTCACGCCGTCCATCTTCTTCTCTACGGCTGTCCGTGATAGCGGCGGGTTTTCATTCCGGTACATTCCGCTGCCCGGCGTCAACTTCGCCTGGAAGCCTTCTGACAAGTTTGATCTCGAGTTCGGGCTGCTCAGTGCCAAGTTCAAATGGAAGCCTGAGGATTGGTTGACCCTCCAGGCCGGCTATACGTTCCCGTATGGCGGGTCAGTACGTGTCAGCGAACAGCCGGTGTCGTGGTTTCGTGTGACACAGTTCTTTGGGCGCTATAGCGACCGCTACATACTGACAGGCGAGCGCTGGCCGGACGATCACTTGATCAAGCTTGAGAGTTTTGCGGTTGGCGTGACGCACGAGTTCTTCGTGCCACTGACCGGAGAGCCCGGAGGCGCGCAACTGGCGTTTGGGCTGACATACGCCTTGGGTCTCGGCGGCAAAGCCCGCGTCTGGAACTATGTCGAGGATGACGAGTTGTTTGAGCTGAAGACAAATCCGGCGCACACGTTTGCGCTGTCGATTTCGCTTGTATTCGGGCGCGGTGGCTAAGCCGCTTCGGATTCCTGAACGACTTGGGCGTCGGCCCACGTCTGGTCGATAGCGTAATACTGGCGGGCGTCTTCCTGAAACACGTGCACAATCACGTCGCCGAAATCGCTCAGTACCCACCAGCCTTCGTCTTTGCCTTCAACGCCAATTGGCGCCAACCCGGCCTTTTCCTTCAGCGCTTTACGGGCTTCGTCAGCGATTGCACGAGCCTGGGTTGAGCTCCCGGCGGTGCAGATCACAAAGTAGTCGGCGACAATGGTGAGCCCCGTAACCTCAAGCAGGCGAACGTCGGTGGCTTTCTTGGAGAGGCATGCCTCATAGGCTATGCGTGCGGCTTCGAGCGTGTCTATAGCACTGCCTCCGGCTGGTGTGGCATCCGGCGCTCATGGCCGGTATTCAACGATTCTAGTTTTGATGACGATGCGTGAAAGCCCGCAACCGGGGTTGCGGGCTTTCACACCGGTTTCGCGGGTGTCTCTAGCCGCGGTCTTCGTCGTTCTGCGTCCAGGCGTCAACGGCCCGTGAGTACTCAAGCAACTCGTTGGCCTGGAAGAACAGGCCCAGTTCACGCTGGGCGCTCTCAGGGCTGTCGCTGCCGTGCACCAGGTTCAGCCCACGGCTGATGCCAAAGTCGCCTCGAATCGTGCCGGCCACGGCGTCCGTGCAGAATGTCTTGCCCATGAGCTTGCGGCAGTTGTCGACGGCCTTGGGGCCTTCGATGGCGAGAGCCACTAGCGGGCTGCTGGTCATGAATTTGACCAGCCCGTCGTAGAAGCCCTTGCCGACGTGATCTTTGTAATGCTGGCTTGCCAGCTCAGGCGTCATCTGCATCAGCTTCATGCCGACGATTTTCATGCCGGTGCGCTCAAAGCGGTTGACGATTTCGCCGACCAGCGCGCGCTGCACGCCGTCAGGCTTGATCAGGATCAGTGTGCGTTCAATGGCCATCTGTATCTCTCCGTATCGAATTCGGGGCGGGAGCCTACAACCGGGGCGATAGCTGCGCCACCCGCGGTCTGCCACAACAGCATGTCACGGGCCTATGTAACTTTGGACCTAGACAGTCCAATTTGTTCCTTGAGGGGCCACTGAGACGGATTATCATTCCCCTCCCCGGCGTTAGGGCCGGCAGTACGGCATGCGCCGGTTGAAGCGGACAAAACACTCAGAATCGAGAGGAAGAGAACATGGGTATTCAGGTTGGATCACCGGCACCGGACTTCGCCGGCGAAGCGGTTGTCGGCACCGAGTTCACGAACATCAAGCTTGGCGACTACAAGGGCAAGTGGGTTGTGCTGTTCTTCTACCCGCTGGACTTCACGTTCGTCTGCCCGACCGAGATCGTCGCATTCAGCGATGCGATCGAGGAATTCAAGAAGCTCAACACCGAAGTCATTGCATGCAGCGTTGACAGCAAGTTCAGCCACCTTGCGTGGAACAACATGTCCCTCGACAAGGGCGGGCTTGGCGGCGTGAAGTTCCCGCTGCTGGCCGACCTGACCAAGAACATCTCCCGCGATTACGGCGTGCTGCTTGAGCAGGGCGGCGTGGCACTGCGCGGTCTGTTCCTGATCGACCCGGACGGCGTGTTGCAGCACCAGACCGTAAACGCCCTCAATGTGGGTCGCAGCGTCAAGGAAACCCTTCGCGTAGTGAAGGCGTTCCAGTTCAGCAAGCAGCATGGCGAAGTCTGCCCGGCAAACTGGGACGAAGGCGCCGAGGCCATCAAGCCGACCGCTGAAAGCACAGGCGCGTACCTGGCCAAGAGCCACAAGTAAGCCAGGCACAGAGTCTCAAACAGCGGCTCCCGCCTTGTGCGGGAGTCGTTGTTTAATCCAAGTTTCAAATCGTCGGGCTTGCACTCGGTGCTGCCGCGCTAGAATCCCTTCGGGCAAAATCACAGGAGGCAGACATGTCGGCACCAAAGATCGCTATCAATGGATTCGGGCGTATCGGGCGCGCGGTGATCCGCATCGCCAAACTGCGCGGGCACTTTGATGTTGTTGCAATCAACGACCTCGCACCGGCCGACGCACTGGCCTACAACTTCAAGTACGACAGCGTGCACGGCAAGTACCCTGGCAGCGTTGAGTTGAAGGGCGACCTGCTGACCATCGACGGCGACCCGTTCAAGGTGCTCAGCGAAAAGGACCCTGCCAAGCTCCCCTGGAAGGAGCTGGGCGTCGACTACGTGATCGAAAGTACCGGCAAGTTCCGCAAGATCGAAGAGCTCAACCATCACCTTGAGGCCGGCGCAAAACGCGTGCTGATTACCGTGCCGACCAAGGATTATCTGGAAAGCACTGTGGTACTGGGCGTAAACGATGAAGTCGTCACGCCGGAATCGAAGCTCGTCAGCAACGCCAGCTGCACGACAAACTGTGCGGCGCCCGTCTGCAAAGTCCTGCACGAGTCATTTGGCATCAAGCGCGGGTTGCTCACTACCGTGCATGCCTACACGGCTGACCAGCGCCTTGTGGATACACCGCATAAAGACTTCCGCCGCTCGCGTCACGCGGCTTTGAACATCATCCCGACCAGCACAGGCGCGGCCAAGGCCATCGGGCGGGTGATCCCAGCGCTTGAGGGTAAGCTCGATGGTATGGCCTTGCGGGTGCCTGTGCCGGACGGAAGCGTCGTGGATCTCACGGTCGAGTTGGAGAAAAACGTAACCGTCGAAGACGTGAACGCCGCCATGAAGGTCGCTGCGGACGGTGCGCTGAAGGGGATTCTTGAGTACAGCACCGATGCGATTGTCAGCAGTGACATTGTAGGCAACTCGGCATCGAGCATTTTTGACGCGCCTCTGACGCAGGTGATGGACGGCAACCTCGTCAAGGTCATCGCCTGGTACGACAACGAGTGGGGCTACTCGAATCGCGTTGAAGACCTGATCGTGAAGGTCGCACATCAGGACGGGTTCAAGGTCGAGTTTATGGGGCGGTAGCTCCGTTGGTGCTTCAGGCTCTCGTTTAGCAGGACCAGTTTAACAGGACCAAATGAAACGAATCGGCATCATCACCAGCGGCGGAGACGCGCCCGGCACCAACGCATGCATCCGCACGGTTGCCCGGCGCTGTTTTTATGACGGCGTTGAGTTGATGGGCATCTTTGACTCGTGGGATGGGCTCCTGAAGGACGAAGTTCGCGTGATCACGCGTGAAGACATCACGGGCATCGTTCAGACGGCCGGGACGATCCTGCGTTCGTCACGCTCAAGGCTGTTTCTTGAAGAAGGTGACGAAGCCAAGGCCAAGGCGGCGCTTGCCAAACACGGCATTGAGGGGCTGATTGTTGTCGGCGGCAACGGCAGCCAGACAGCGGCCGCGAAGCTCAGTGCGTCCGGTTTCCCGGTCGTGGGAATTCCGAAGACTATCGATAACGACCTCGCCGGCACGGAGCTGACAATCGGGTTCCTGACAGCCGTCGAGATGTGCACCCACGCGCTGGACAATCTGCGCACGACGGCCGAGTCACACAATCGTGTAATGGTGGTCGAAGTGATGGGGCGAAACGTTGGCTGGATTGCTGTCGAGTCCGCCATCGCGGGCGGCGCTGACCTTGCGCTGATGCCGGAGTTCCCCTTCACGCTTGACCAGGTGTGCGACAAGCTGAAGCTGCGCCACGACAAGTATGACCGCAACTACAGCATCATCGTGATTGCTGAAGGCGCCGTGGACAGCGAGGGTTTGATCGACCCCCGTTCATCTGCCACGGACAAACTCGGGCGTCCGAAGCTCGGGGGCGTCGGGCCTATGCTCGCACGCGAGATTGAAGACCGCATCGGCTATGACGCCCGCTGCACGACGCTCGGCTATCTGCAACGTTGCGCCGCGCCAATCGCGGCCGACCGCATACTCGCGACGCGTGTGTCTGACGCGGCCTATGATCTGCTGCAGAGCGGCGACCACGGCAAGCTTGCGGGGCTGCAAGGCACCGCCGTGCAGCCCGTACTGCTGGCCGACGTGACCGGCAAGGAAAAGAAGGTCACGGAGGACTACCGCCGCCTGGCTGACCTGTTCGGCTAGGGCAGAGCCCCCAGCGCATCGCCGACTCTCAGTGTACGTATGTTGTTCGGCGGGAGCTGCTCGCCCCATGGGTAGCGGCTGATTACGACAATCCGGTCTGAGATGCTGACCAGCCCTTCTTCAAGTATCGACCGGGCCAGTTGCCGCAGGTCGTCCTCCATCGGCGGCAACTCTCCGTGTTCAGCGGTTGTCTGGACCGCCAGTACGCCCCACATCAAGGCGTGGCGGCGCAACACCGAAGCTTCGTGATGCACTGCCAGGATCGGGCAGTGCCCGCGAACCTTGCTGAGATAGCGGGCCGTTACGCCGGATTCCGAGCGTACCACGATGAACTTCGCGCCCAGCGGCTCTGCGATGATCGCAGCGCCAATGACCATGGCTTTACGCAGCGCGTCACCGGCACGACGCCCGATGAAATCTTCCGGTGCGGCCTTAACCGTGAGGACTTTTTCGACATCGCGGCAAACGCGAGCCATCGTTTCGACAGCTTCAATCGGGTACTTGCCCGCGGCCGTCTCGGCGGAAAGCATCAGCGCGTCGCAGCCGTCTTCGATTGCGTTGGCTATGTCGCTGACCTCAGCGCGTGTAGGTGTCGGGTGCTCGATCATGCTTTCGAGAACCTGCGTTGCGACGATTACCGGCTTCAGTGCCTCGTGGCATGCACGCACAATGTGCTTCTGGTGCAGCGGGACCGTTTCGACCGGCAACTCAATGCCGAGATCGCCGCGGGCGACCATGACCGCGTCGCTGGCCTCAATAATCGCTTCAAGGTCTTTCAGCGCCTGCGGCTTCTCGATCTTTGAGACGATCTGCGCGTTTGAACCCAGCGCCTGCAACCTTGAACGCAAATCCTTCACTTCTTCTGCGCTGCGAACGAACGACAGTGCGAACAGGTCAGCGCCCAAACCGACGCCGAACTCCAGGTCGCGGATGTCTTTGTCCGTCAGCGATGGTGAGCTGATTCGCGTCCCCGGCAGGTTGATGCCTTTGCGGCTGCTGATGACACCGCCTACGTCCACACTGCAGGTGACGCGGTCGGTGGCTTTTCTGACGACGGTTAAGCGTACGGCCCCGTCATTGATGAACACAGGTTCATCGACTTCGACGTCATCAAGGAAGCCATCGTAGCTGCAAGTCAGTTCGTCCTTTGTGCCGGGCGCGACGCCACGCACAAAGTCAACACTGCTGCCGGTGGCGAGCGTAAGGCTGCCGCCTTCGATTTCGCTCAGGCGAATCTTCGGGCCACACAGATCGACCATCACGGCAATCGGGCGATTGCGTGCCTCGGCACCCGCGCGGACGGCATCGAATGTCTCCTGGTGCACCGCGTGCGTGCCGTGCGACATGTTGAGCCTTGCGACACTCATGCCGGCGTCAATCAGGCGCTCGATCATGCCCTGATCGCGAGACGCAGGTCCCAGCGTACACACGATTTTCGTGCGTAGCGGCTGGCCGCGGATCGTTCGTTTCGTGAAACTCATGGCGCAGAGTCTAGCCCCGACGTAGGCGCGGGAAAGCGCTGAGTAGAGACTTAACAAAGACCAGGCGAGACGCGGGTGAGCAGTAGCCGGCTGTCCTGCGGATTTCGTGGCTGCGGATTCGCTATTCCCGATACGCAATAGTATGAGGTGTGAGATGGTAGTTGGTATGCGCGCATCCGCGTAGCGTGTTGTACCTTGGTCTTATCACCAACAGGAGTTCTCCATGATCGGTTACAAAGTTCTCTCCAAAGACGGGCTCAAGGGCCCCTTCAAGAAAAGCTCAATCGTGAAGGCCATCACGAGCGCGATGGTACCGCTGCAGGCCCGCCTGCTTGATCTCTCGACGGGGCGCTACATTTTCGCCGCTGAACTGGTCGGCGAGCAGATTGACCCGCAGCAGGGCACACATGCCCAGCCGAAGACCGCCAAGAAGCCAGAGGCGAAGCGGTCAGAAAGCGAGCTCAAGCTTGAGGAAGAAGTGAAGCCGGAAGTCGTTGAAACGCCCCGCGTCATTCTTCAAGGCAAGATCCCCCTCAAGCGCGCGCGTTTGCCCAAGCCGCGGAAGCTTCGCGCGAGCGCGGACGATGAGCTTGAGCTTACGCACCCGGCCGCTTGATTGAGTCAGGGGCAATCCTCTAAGCTTATAGCTTCCCTGGTTGCCCCGGAGTTTGCCCCATGATCGGCTTCAAGGTCCTCACCAAGCAGGGGCTGAAAGGCCCCTTCAAGAAGAGTTCGATACTGAAGGCCATCACCTCGGCTGAGATTCCGTTGCAGGCCCGTCTGCTTGACCTTGAGACCGGGCGCTACCTGAGTGCCGCGGAACTGGTGGGTGAACAAGAGGGCGGATTGCCGTCCGCGACCGACAAGAAGCCCAACGAGGCCGAGCGGCAGGAACTGTCGGATATCCACGATCACGTGACTGACGACAGTGGCGAACTCAGACTCGACGAAGAGACCGGCAGCCGGGACTGACTATTCGGCACTGAATCCCGAATACGTCGCGAAGTCGAACGGGTTGTTCTTGCCCAGCAACTGGATTCGGACGTCGCCCTCCAGCGTGCGACCGCGGGTGCCTTCGCCGGTGACTTCGAAATTCCACAAGTGCGAGCCATCGACTTCACCTTTGTAGTCGCCGTAGCTCAGCAGGTGTAGTAGTCCCCATGAGCTTTCGCTGAAGTCGATCTCGGGCTGCTTGCTTGGACGGTCTCCAACTTTCTTGGGCGCCAGACGCGCGCCAGATTGTTTCAGCGTCCAGCGTGCCAGCGTGAAGTTCTCGTCCCGGGTCGAAACAGTGGCGCCACCGGTATCCAGCTCGATCACGAGCAACGGGATTTTACCAATAAGCTTGATCGAAAACGGAACATCCACGGTTGTGGCGTCTTCAGCGTAGAGGGCGTCACGGATGACTTTCGCCGATTCAACAGTCTCGCGCAACTTGGCAGGCACGGTCGCGTACTGCCGATCCATGATCGTGATGTCGCCCAAGGCGTCGTAGCTCGCGCTGATTCGCCAGACTGCGCCATTGCGCGGCTGAAACAGTGCGTTCACGTCGCCCATGTCGACATCAGTCTCCGAGTCGCGGTTGAATGGGAACCGGTCTTTCAGACGTTGTTTCCAGATCGTCACGACTTCAGTGTCCCAGGCTGTTGCGAGGCGCGCATTCTCGGCCTTCAGGGTCGTGATGTATAACTCCTGCACCGTTTTGAAATCCTCGCCGGCCTCCTCGGCATAGCCCTCGTCCAAGGTACGCTCAGCCAACGCCAGTGCTTCGTCGGCTCGAAGCCCGTCGGTTGTTTGCGGAAGCCCTTGTGCGGCTCGATACTTCTCCCAGGCATCTTGTGCGGCGTGGGCGCCGGCCTGTTCGCGTTTCGCTTGTTTGATGTCACGTTGGTTGTCGAGGTACCAGATCCCGCCAAACGACGTGCTGGCGATGAGCACCATCGTCACGGCCATGAACAGAACGACCAACGATCCACGCTTGCCCTTAGCCGGCGCAGGTGGGGCCGGCGGCTCAATTACGCGGGTAGCGGGTGAAATCAGGCTTGCTGCCGAATTGTCGTCCGACATTGCGGTGTGGTAAGCCAGTCCGAGTTGGTCGAGTTTGGCCTGCACGTCGTTTCCGGCTAGAGAAGTTCCGGCAGCCAACTGTGCGCGAAGCTCGGCGTTCATCGAATCAAACTTCGACTGAATCTGCTCATTCGTCGCGCCGACGTACAACCCGAGCAACTTGTATGCTTCATCGCGATCCATGCTGACAGCGTATTACGCGAAGCGCGTGCCTAAAGGGGTCAGCCGCTCAAATTGGGTCAAAACCGGGCAACTTAGCTTGAGGATCTATTCCGGGATAAAGACGGTCTGCCCGCTGAGGTCGCCGTCCGTGACCTGTTCATTGAACCGGAACATGGCTGACCGCGACACGCCGTGTGCTTCACCGATCTGTTCAAGTGTGCGACTGCCATCGCCGGTGATCACTTTGCAGACACGACGTTTGAACGGTTCCAGCCAGTCGTTCCAGGCATTGGCGCGGTCGTAGGTGATCGTTTCGCGTGCCAGCCTGTCTCTGGCGCAGACTTGCACGACAGGCCCCGGCGAAGCGCAACCCAAGTGCCAGAAGCTGACGCCTGGCACGCCCCAGTCCAGCCCGAGTTCGACGCGTGCTTGGATCGCGCGGTGTGACGGCAAGGCAACCATGTGGGTAACGCCGTCCAGGTATCGCGCTGCCAGCTCTCCCTCTTGCGTCATCCAGACCGCGTCGAAGCCGGGCTTTGAAGAAAGCGTTCTGACGTCGCGCAAGGTAACGACTTCAGCCTTCGGAATGCTCGTGTCCTCCGGACGCGCCCAGTCATAGCCGTATAGTGGCAGGCACATAGTCAGCTTGTGAGCATGGGGTGCCCAGAGTTTCAGAAGTCGCTCAAAGGCCGGCAGTGGGTACAGCGCGCCCGGGAGACTGCCGCGCCAGTGGTAGTCATACATCATGAGACGAACGGTGTAGACGTGCGGTGACTCAAGCAACTTCTGATAGGCAACGCGCTGGTTCGGGCGCAACTGGTCATCGACCGGCTGCAGTGTGAATGAAAGGCGGGCACCTGACGGGAGCCTGTCGCTGACAGCCGAGGCCAGCGGAAGAAGTGCCGCGGCTTGTGCGACGTTCAGACTTTCGTAGTCCAGGTCCAGGTGGCTGCAGCCGCTGGCGTGATAGGCGTCCAGCAGGCTGTCGGTGTGGGCGTCCGGGTTGTCAATCAACGCCCCCTGCATCGAGCCGCCGTGGTTCGTGACGGTAAGCCAGCTGCGCGCTGAGCCTGACGCCGCGAGGCCGGCCGCCAGACCGCGTGTGTCTTCGAGTCTGACTGAGCCGTCTTCGTCGACGCTGCCGTGAAAGAACAGCAGGTCCGTGAAGCCCGCTTTGGCCGCGTCTCCAGCGATTTGTGCTTCATCGCCCCAGTAGGGGACCCAGCCTTCGATGCGATCCAGACGCTCCAGAGGCTCCGGTTGAAATCTCTCCGGTGGCGTGGCGACTTCTTCACGGTTTTCGGGCGCGACGCTGGTGTAGACGACGCAACCGATTGTCGCTGCAACCATGAACACGCCAAAGACGACACCGGCAATACGCGCCGGTTTCGCGCCAAGCCGAAGTTCAAAGTTGAAACGCTTTCGTTTTCGTCGACGCGCCATGCTCCCCCGCATCGGTATCGGCAGATCGGGAGATGAAAGTTCAGGCGATCAGTTGGGCGTTTGCCTGCTCGTACTTCTTTGTGCGTTCGGCTATTGGGTCATTGGCGCAGGTACCCAGCGGGTCATTCGCGCGGGCAAGGTCTTCGTGGTGGCGGCGACCTTCTTCCAGTCGATCAATAATCGGCTGGTTGATCATGTCGCGAATGCGCTCTGACACGACTTCCTGCCACTCTTTCTCGCGCATGCCTTCGGGCATCCCCGCCATGTAGTCTTCGTGTGTCAGCGCCGGGTGAATCTTGATGTGGTGCTTATTGAAGAAGCGCGGTCGCCACTGCCCCCGTGGCCAGAACTCACCGGCCGTCACAAAGCTGATAGGCAGGATCGTCGCCTTGGCCGTGAACGCCGCACGCAGGGCACCGGGCTTCCACGCACCCATCAATCGTTGTTCTGAGCGGCTGCCCTCAGGGAAGACACCTGCGGCGCCGCCGTTTTTGAGGATATGAAGC
>JAGQRE010000069.1 GCA_020425695.1 Planctomycetota bacterium | reverse complement strand
GTTCCAGGTCTCTTCCAGCGCATCCACTTCTGTGGGCAGCCAGACTCGCCCTTCGCTTTGCAGGCGCATGTCGCGCATGCCTTCCGCGAAGAAGAACTCGTTGTGACCGAAGGCGGGCTTCAGCTGGTCCATCCACGTTGCGCGCTGGTCGTACTTGGCGAAGAACACCTGGTTCACCCAAGCCGGGTCACGTCCTTGCAGCATCTTCAGGACGAACAGTTTCTCGCCGTTCACTTCCGTGATGCCGTCAATCATCACCTTGCCCGGTGTGCAGCTCATGCTTGGCCCACGCACTGTACGCGCGAGCCCAGTGACCTGTCGGTAAGCCTCAGTGAAAATCATGTACGCGCGCCAGAGCGGCACTTCGAAGTAGCCGCGTGCGCCGGTGTCGCGCTCGACGAACATGTAGTACGGGATCGCGCCCAACTTCACCTGCGTGCGCCACATGCCGGCCCAGTTGTCGGCGCTGTCGTTGACGTGGCGAATCAGTGGCGATTGAGTGCGTACCGTCGCGCCTGCGCTGATCAGACGCTTCACGGCAAGTTGCGCCACGTCGGTCTGGATCTCGCGATGTACGCTGAAGTGCGCCATCACCGCAGCCTCCTTGCCGCCCGCGCGAATCTCGCCAATCAGGCGCATCAGGTCGTCGGCGTCTTCACCTTCCGTGAAGCGGTACGGCCAGTACGCAGGGGCTTTGGTGCCGAAGCGGATGCTGGTGACATGCTCCAGCCCCGGTGTGTTGATCAGTGGCTCCACATATTTACGCAGCATCGGCGTGCGCATGATCATCGGGTCACCGCCGGTAATCAGCACGCTGGTGACTTCCTTGTGCTTCTTCAGGTACTCGACCAGCCCGGCCGCTTCCTTGCTCGCGAACTTCATGTCGTCGAGCCCGACAAACTGGGGCCAGCGGAAACAGTACGTGCAGTAGGCGTGGCAGGTCTGCCCGGCCATGGGGAAGAACAGCACGGTCTCGCGGTACTTGTGCTGCATACCCGGCACGGGCTCGCCGTTTTCGTGCGGGACGTTCAGTGATTTCTGACCGGCCGGATGCGGGTTCAGGCTGTATTGAATGCGTTTGACCTCAGGCGCCATCTCTTTGGTGCTTGCGCCGCGCTGGACCATGCCGCGGATGATTTCGAAATCTTCCGGCTTGAGCATTCCCTGCTGCGGGAACGTGAGTTGAAACATCGGGTCGTCGGGCGCGTTGTCCCAGTCGATCAGTTCTTCGACGACGTAGTTGTTTACGCGAAAGGGCAGAACTTCGGCCACAGTCTTCATGGCGAGTCGTTGCTCTTCTGACATATGTTGAAGCTGCGGCAGCTTGTCGATGTGGGGCTTGCCGTAGACCTGAAACTTGCGTTGGGCCATGCGGGTTCCTTTCACAGGACAGAATACTGTCCCTACATGAGGCGTCGGGCTTGAATCCGATACGCGCCGAAACTCAGGCTGAGGCATAAGCCCCAACCCAGCCATGATTTACAACTATTTGGGTGGCTACTGACAGTCATGCTGCCTATGTCGTAGCCGTTCTAGCTGGGCCGCTGTGCGCGGTCCGTTCCAGCCGTACAAGGATATAAACATCGGGCAATGTATGTCAAGGGCGTGGACGACGGTTTGCCCTGCGACAAGCTTCACAGGCGGCTCGCGAGCCCACCCTTGACGAGTCAATATCAGGTGGCGGGTGGCAGGAAAGGCAACTGCCTTCAGTCCCTTGCTTCCTGCCTCCTGCCACCTGCATCCTGCCACCTGCCCCTTACACACGACCCGGTTGTTTGGAATGCAAACCAGACGCCGGGCTTGTTAGTATTCGCGCGTCGCCTTATCTGACCACAGGAGCACAAGCATGGGCCTTTTCCTTGAGATCATTGAGTACCAGGAAACACGTAACGACGAAATCAGCCATCGCATCCCGGAACGCGGCAGCGCCGAGTTCAAGCTGGGCGGGCAGTGCATCGTGCGTGAAAACCAGGTCGCTATCTTCTGCACTGGCGGCAAGGCCGCGGACGTATTCGGCCCCGGTCGACACACGATTACGACGGCGAACATCCCCGTTATCACCAAGCTGCTTTCGCTGCCTTGGGGCTTCAAGTCACCCATCCGGACCGAGATCTACTACGTCAACACCAAGACGTTTACAGACCTCAAGTGGGGCACCAAAGAGCCGATCACGCTGCGCGACACCGACTTCGGGCTGGTGCGCGTGCGCGGCTTCGGGCGCTTCACGATCCGCGTGATTGAACCGCTTGTATTCATCAACAATCTGGTTGGGCAGGACGACAGCTTCCGTACCGACGAGATCGAAGACTACTTGCGCGACCTGATTGTCAGCCACGTGAATGACTGGCTCGGCACCAACATGAAGTCGATTCTGGACCTGCCGGGGCATTACAAAGAGTTCGCCGAAGCCATGAAGCCGCACCTGAACGCCAGCATGGCGAAGTTCGGCATTGAACTGGTCGACTTCTTCATCAACAACTTCAACCTGCCGGAAAGCGTGCAGAAGGCCGTCGACAAGCGCGCCGAAATGGGCGCACTGGGCGACCCCAGCAAGTATGCCCAATTCCAGATGGCGGACGCCATGCGCGACATGGCCAAGAACCCGGGCACCGGCAATTCAGCCGGCATGATGATGGGCATGATGATGCCCGGCATGATGATGAACCAGCTGAACCCGCAGCAGGCGCAGACCCTTCAGCAGCAGGGCAAGAAGCCCGAAGAATACGCCGCCTGCCCGAAGTGCCAGGGCGCGAACGAGAAAGACGCGCGCTTCTGTTCACACTGCGGCGAGGCGATGGTGGTTGAAAAACGTTGCCCAAGCTGCGGCGTGTCGGTTTCAGCGGGCGCGAAGTTCTGCAACGAGTGCGGTTTCAAGATGGGCACGAAGCCGAAATGCAGCGAGTGCCAGCACGAGAACCTGCCCGACGCCAAGTTCTGCGTAAACTGCGGCAACAAGATGGGCGCAAAGACCTAGGCAAGAGCCCGAAGCGCAAGGTAGGGCATAGCGAGCAATCAAACAGGGGCGGCGGGCAAACACCCACGCCCCCGTTTTTTTGGGTTAATCTGAACGCGAAGCGTTAGCGTGCGCTACCGCAGTCAAGGTCCCAAGCGTTTCCTCAGTTCCCGTTCGGCGCTTTGCGCCGCCCCCGGCCTTTCGGCCAGGGCTCTACGCGCTGGACCGTTTCATGTGGTATGCTTGCTCAAGGTGGACCCATGCTTGGTGCGAATTCAATTCAGGCGTTCAAGAACGGCCCGAAAGCACTTCTGCCGACGGCCGGTTTGATTCTGTTCGGCGTCACGTTCGCGTTTCTTGCAGTCTTCTGCATGCAGCTTGAGATGGCGCGTGAGATCAGCGGCCAGCCGCCGATCGACACCACCCCTTACTGGACAACCCTCGGTCTGCTGGCGGTTTGCATTCTTGGGCTGTTCAAGTGGGCGTCCGTCATGTCCCGCCCGCGCGCGTCTGAAGTCATCGCAACCCGCCGTCCATGGCTCGAATCAGAGGCCCAGCGACTCGCGCTGAAACAGATCATCCGCCTCGAATCACGCTTGAACTAGTGCACGACGAAGGGGTCAGACCCTGTTTTCGTCGCCAGCACAATCGAGTGTTCAAAAATCACTCTGACGAAAACAGGGTCTGACCCCCTCACGCGAAGTAGCGAAGAACTGCACGAAGAACGCGAAGTTTGCTTTGCCTTCGTGTCCTTCGCCCCGCTTCGCACCTTCGCGTAAACCGTCATCGCGTTACTACCGCGATTGCTGATACGCCCTACAATCCCGCCATGCAGACGATGCGTATAACTCTGGGCGCGGTGCTTTTGCTGATGGTCGCGACGGCGACGCTGGGCGGCGTGTGGGTGCTGCGTCAGTCGGGCGGCGGCGGGTTGTCTGTTCGTGTGATGTTTGAGGACACCAAAAACCTGCGCGCCGATGACGACGTGATCTACGGCGACGCCATTGTCGGGCGTATTGAAAGCGTCGAAAGCGGCACGGTTATCGCCCGCATCGCAACCGACCACGCGCGCTTGGTACATGAAGGCAGCCGCTTCTGGATTCAATCCGGGCCCGCCATGGCGATCCTTGTTTTCGACACGCCCATGCTCAGCGGCGGCAACGTCGAACCGGGCCATGAATTCAAGGGCCTCGCCGAGCAACCAGAACCCGACCCAAAACTCGCGCCGGCACCAATGCCGCGCACTCTTACAGATCGCCCGCCGTGGCTGTGCGAGGTGCGCTCAACACTTGAGCTGAACACTGAATGGACCGAAACCCAGCGCCGCAAGTCGGCCGCCGTGATCGCCAGCGTGCGCGACAACGGCGATCTGATTGTGCTCGCGCCGGGCTGGGTCACCGAGTACAGCGGCGAGTTGGCCGACGAGCGCTATCGGGTTGAACTCATCAGCGGCGACACGCTCGTGGCTGAGTTGGTCGTAACCCGCCTGCCCTGGGCCGTGTTTCTGGTGCGGGAAACCGCCTACGCCGACGTGGCCGCTCCGTTCTGGCCTGATGCGTTGGGTGAGGGCCAAGGGCTTGTTCTGACGGATCTTGAAGGCGACGCCTTTGCTGCAACCTACGTCGACGGCGGGATTGACCTGCCGGCCGACACAGGCCAGGGTTTGCTTGCATTGATCGAGGGTTTCAACGTCGCAGGCTTCACGCTGCCGAATGTCGGCGCCGACACTGGCGTACGCTGGCAGCCATTGAACGGCGCGGGCAGCGCGATCGAGGAAGCGCGCACGAAGCTGGATTAACGGAGGGGGTCAGACCCTGTTTTCGCCCGGATGGCTTTCAAAAGAGCCAGCTGGGCAGGTAGCGAAAACAGGGTCTGACCCCTTCAGCATTTTCCCACATTTCTGCAACGATTCCCGCACAGGGCACAGCCCTGTCGCGTCGGTGGTTAAGGTGTCGCGACAACCGAACATCGAGAGAACCATGGACCCCGAACTGAAGATCGAACAACAGGCCAGCGGGCGCTGGGCCATCGTAAAAGAGACCATGTACGGCGAACGTCAGGTACTCGAAGAACACGACACAGTACAAGACGCCCAAACCTCGCAACGCCTACCCAAAATCAGTTAGACTGCCGCGATGTTCCCCCACCGCGACTGGCCAGAAATCACCGACCTGCTGGTCGCTTTCGACCCTGACAGCCTCGAACGCCTGCCCGTCAAGCGCGACAACGTCACTGAGCAACTCCGCCTGCTCGGCAACAAGCGCGGCGCTCGTTTTGTCGCGAAACTTCCCGTCGACGTTGACGGCGTCCTCGACAACCACGCTATCGATTCCCTGTTGATCAGCGTGCACCGTGAGATGCAGATTCTTTCTGAAGAGTTCTACCACGGCCTGCGCATGTCGCGCTTGCTGGCGCCGGTCGTGCAAACCGTCCGTGAAAGCTGTGCCGAACGCCCGATTCGCGCGCTCGACATCGGCTGTGGCCCCGGCTACGTCGTACGCTGGCTGGCTGCGCGGGCGAATCTGGGTGAAGACGTCGAGTTGATCGGCACCGACTACAACCCCGCCTTGATCGCCGAGGCCCGCCGACTCGCTGCAATCGAGGACTTGCACTGTCGGTTCGAAGTCGCCGACGCCGCGCGCATGAGCCACCCGGCGGCCATCCAGTTTTCAACGGGCATCCTGCACCACTTCCGCAACGAGTCACTGGAGGCGTTGCTCCGAGGTCACGAGCGGGATGGCGTGCAGGCTTTCTTCCACTTTGACTTTCAGCCGTCGCCGCTGGCGCCAATCGGTTCGTGGTTTTTCCACCGCGTTCGAATGCGCCATCCGCTGACCCGCCACGACGGCTGCCTGTCCGCTATACGCGCACACCCGGCCGAGCGCCTGCTTGAGGCCGCGCAATCGGCCGCGCCGGGATTCAAGGTCAGCATGTTCAGCACCCACGTTCGGCCGCTGCCCCTGCCACGCGTGTTTCATGTCTTGATTGGTGTACGCCCAGCGTTGACAGAAAGTCTTGAGGGTAATCTAGGGTCGCTCGCCAGACGGCTGGAGGGCTGGCGATGATCCCTCTTACGCTGTTTCTTCTAGCCACACTGGACGCGATTTTCGTCGGCTATCGCGACGCCACAGGGCGCAGTGGGCTTGTGCGCAAGCGCTCCTACTATGGCCGTGCGATGTTACGTGGCGGGTTGGTTGGGCAGTTTCCGATCGCGGTGATTGGCGTAACGGTAACACTCTGCTTCCTGCATGCACCGGATTTTCAAGGGCTATGGCGAGCCTTTGAAGTTTACGGCGAGACGCTGATCTGGGTATTCGCACCTTATGCCGTGATAGTGTTGCTTGCTTTCATTCCTCGCCTGACGCCGTCTGTCGATGTGCGCAGTATGACGAACGTGGTGGTGTTTGGGCCATTCACGGCGGCGCGACCGTTTTTGGTCGTTGCTGCCAGTATGCTGGCTGCCTGGCGTGCACCGCGCATTGAGACTCTGGTACTGACGGGCGTGATCATTCTATGCATGCTTTCGCTGGAACCTGCCTTGAATCAGCTATGGCAACGAAATTGGTGCCGCACCGAGTAGACGCTTCCCCCGCTCTCGGCTGCCATGCAAACTCCGGGTGACCTGGAGATACGATGACTGACAGCAGCGAAAGCACGCGCACGCCTGACGTTCACATCAACCTGAACATCCGGGGCATGAAGCCCTCGGCGACGGTTTCGATCAACGAGCACAGCAACAAGTTGCTGGCCGAGGGTCGCAACATTTACAAGCTGGGGCTGGGGCAATCGCCCTTTCCCGTGCCTGAACCTGTTGTCGATGAGTTGAAAGCCAACGCCTACCAGAAAGACTACCTGCCGGTGAAGGGGCTGAAGTTGCTGCGCGATGCCGTGGCCGACTATCACCGGCGCGGCGAGGGGCTCGGCTGCACCGGCGACGACGTGCTGATCGGCCCCGGCAGCAAAGAGCTGATGTTCATCCTGCAACTCGTTTACTACGGCGACCTGGTGATTCCCGCACCGGCGTGGGTCAGCTATGCGCCGCAAGCGAAGATCATCGGGCGCAACGTCAACTTCATACCGACCGACGCCGAGCACGACTGGATGCTCACGCCTGAGCAACTCGATGAGCATTGCAACGAAGACGAAGGTCGCCCGCGCGTCATGATCCTGAATTACCCAAGCAACCCCACCGGACGCACCTACACGCCGACTGAACTGGAGGCCATCGCCAAGGTCGCCAAGAAACACAAGCTGGTGATCCTGAGTGACGAGATTTATGGCGAACTTCACCACGAGGGCGCGCACGTCAGCATCGCGCGATACTACCCCAAGGGCACGATCATCAGCGCCGGTCTTTCCAAGTGGTGTGGCGCGGGCGGCTGGCGGCTGGGCACGTTCACGTTCCCGCGAGAGTTGCGCTGGTTGCTTGACGCCATGGCCAGTGTTGCCAGCGAGACATACACCAGCACCAGTGCGCCGATCCAGTATGCGGCCGTGCGGGCCTTCCGCGGCGGCCCGGAGATTGAGCGGTACCTGTGGCGTTCACGCAAAGTGCTTCATGCGCTGGGCAACTGGATCGCCGACAAGCTCAACGACGCGGCGATCCGGACGCTGAAACCGCAGGGTGGCTTCTACCTGTTTCCGGATTTCACACCGTTTGCCGAGTTGCTTGAGGATCGCGGCATCAAGACCAGCGCACAGCTCTGCAACAAGCTGCTTGAGGAAGCAGGCGTCGCAATCCTGCCGGGCAGCGACTTCGGACGCCCCAAAGACGAGTTGACAGCACGCCTCGCCTACGTCGATTTCGACGGCGCGCGGGCGATTGCGTTGCTCGAAAACCAGGGAGACGACACAGAACTCGGAGACGACTTCGTCTTCACCCATTGCCCCAACGTCGTGAACGCCATCAACGCCATTTGTGAATGGGTGAAAGCCTGATTGTCCCGAAGACCGGGCCGGACGTGAAGTAAGCTGAGCGTACAGTCCGCACTACCGATACGGGCGAGGCGCGATACTGGTTTCGTCGACCCGCAGCCCCAGTTTGGCGGGCGTCATGGACACTTCGAAAACTTCAAGGTCCCACTCAGATTCGCCGTTCGCATTCAACAGGACATCGCCGGCTGCATTTTGTTTCGGCATGGGCACGCCGTCTGCATCACGGGCGTGGCGGTGAATGACCACTGCAAAGCTGTCGCGGTCTTTCAGCGCCGTGAGTTTGTCGCGCAGGTCATCGCGTGAGACAACGCGATCTCCGTCGATACTCCAAAGGACGTCGCCAACGCGCAGCCCCAACTCGACACCCTGACCGTCCTCAAGAACTTCACTAACGATGGGTGCGGTCTCGACACCAAGGACCAGTGCCGGGTTGTTGTCGGCCCACCAAGCAGCGTAGTTCACCACACCCTCAATGCGACCGACCAAACGCCCGTTGGCCCCCCGTTTGCGTGGCTCGTAGTAGTGGCGTGCCCCGTTGCGAATGGAATATCGATAGCCCTCATAGCGTGACTCAAACTCGTCAATGAACCTGCGCTGTTGGTTGTCGCGTTGTAGCCGGGCAGCCAGCAGCGCCCGATGGTTCTCAACGCCCTTCGGCCATGCTTCATCGAGCTTCGGCGCGGTAAATTCTTTGTCTGGAACAATCAGGCCTGTGCGAGCGTAGGCCAGCGCCGCAAACTCGGAACGTGGCATGGACAACTCATCAAGTTGCCAGATTCGTACTGTGTCATCCTGTGAGCCTGAAAGCAGCGTACGCCCGTCCGGACTGACGGCGAGACGCGTCACGATTTCGCGGTGGCCACGCAGCACGGCCAGACAGGCCCAGGTTTCAGTACTCCAGACCCGTACGGTGCGGTCCTGCGAGCCGGTAAACACAAACCTTCCGTCGGGGCTGAAGATGACCGAAAAAACAACGCCGTCGTGGCCCTTGAGCTCGTGTACGACCTTCTTGTCGTCGACACTCCAGATACGCGCTATGCGATCTTCGTAGGCCCCGGCAAGCAGTTTGCCGTCGGGACTGAAAGCGATGCCGTACAGCGAGCCGGCGCCGGGCGCCAGCGCCGTGTGGGCTTTGTCCGTCTTCGGATCACAAAGAAAGATGACGCCGTCCTGCGAGCCGGTAGCGACGATGCTTCCGTCAGGCGAATGCCGAACGGCCAAGGCCAGTTGCACATGGCGCGTAGATGACGACAGCTCTTCGAACGAGTTTGAGTCATGCTGATACGAGCCACGGTACTGCGCGACACGGAATGTCTTCCCGCCGGGAGTAACGTCAACGTCCATGACGTATTCGCCGGCTCGCGCCTGCCCAAGCTTCTGCCCTGTCTCAGCGTCCCAGATCCAGACGCCGTTGCTGCCGGCGCCGACGATGCGATTGTCATCCAGAAAGTCGGCGCAGAAGAACTGCACCAGCAACGCGCTGAACTTGCGAATCTGTTTTCTGGTTGCGGCGTCCCACAAGATTACGCTGCCGTCCCAGCTTGCGGTGACAAAGCGAGTGCCATCAGGGCTGAAGCGAACATCAAGTACGTCACCGGTATGCCCGCGCAACACCTGGTCGTCCGCCTGCGGGGTGGCCCAGACCAGCACCCGACCGGATTTTGTGCGGGCACATATAGCCCGGCCGTCGGGTGCGAAGGCAACGGATTCGATCCAGTCGGAGAAGCCGGTAAACACCTGCTTTTCCGTCATCGTCGCGACGTCCCATAGACGCACCGTGCCATCGATTGAACAGCTAATGAGCGACTTGCCGTCCGGCGAGAAATTGAGCCCGAACACCGCGCCCGTATGAGCCGTGAGAATGCCCTGAATGCGCAGCTTGTCTCCGCTGCGCAGAATGATCTGCCCTTGCAGCGTACTGGTCGCGACAACCGAACCGTCGGGCGCCCACGCACTGAAAACTTCATTCAGCGAGGTCTGGTCGAGCAATACACGTTCGAACTTGCGCTCGGGCAGGTTCCAGACCCGCACGAGCGGGTCATCCAGTCGCAATGACGTGCTGAACAAAGTACGTCCATCGGGGCTGAGTGACAGGTACATCGGGTCATGCCGGTCAGGGCCGGCGATCTCGCCGATCAACTTGCGGGCCAGAAGGTCATAAAGAACAACCCGTGTGCCGCCGCAAATGAGCGTTCGTTCATCCGGGCTGAACACCAGCGAAGTCACTCGCGTGGGTTTAGCGCCGTTTGTGAACTCAAGCCCGTTGAAGTCAAACTTGCCCGACGACTGGTTGAACTCCCACAAGCGCACGACGCCGCTGTCGCTTGAGGCTGCCAGCCATCGCCCGCTTGGCGAGAACTCCACGTCGTGGGTCACGTTCGTCGTCAGGTTCAGCACCTGATGGACCTCGCCGGTCTCAAGCGACCAGACCCAGATGCGCCCGTCGCTCATGCCTGTGGCGACGAAGCGACCGTCGGCGCTGAAGTTCACGTCGAAGAACTGATAGAACTCCTGCTTTGAGGCCTTATCAGGCTGCAGATTCCACAACAGCGGATGCAACTCGGGCGTCGAGAGCGGCGTGCCGCGGGCCTCCGGGTGCTCCGCCGCCTGTAACGCCGCGGCCGCGAAACTGAGTGCGCCGTTGTGGTCATGCTGCTCACGTGCCAGGCGGATTCGCATGGCGTAAGCGTCGGCAAGGGTCATGTCCCAACCTTGCAACGCGCGTTCTTTCTCGGCCGTCTCGTCTTTAGCCGCCGCTCGCTCGACCTCAGCTTTCTTTCTGGCGACGCGGGCTTCGGCCTCAGCGGCGCGCGCATCGCGGAATGCCAACTCCGCGTTCATGGTGGCCTGCTCAGCTTCGCTCTTCTGCTCTTCAACCGCCGCCTTCTCCTGTCGGAGTTGCGCGTAGTGGTACACCGCGCCTGCGACAAGCAGATAGAAGACAACAACGCCCGTGATGACTGAGCGCTTGTGCCGCGCAACCCAACGCCAGGCAAGTTCCCGTGCACTGTAGCTGTAGCTTTGCAACGTGCGCCCGTCGCGATAGGCCTTGACCTCACTGGCGAACTCAAGCGCGCTCTTGAGCCGCTCAGATTTGTCCTTCGCCATGCCGTGTTCAACAAGCGCCTCAAGCTCGGGCGGGCAATCCGGCGAGACGGCCGACAAACGCAGCGGCTTGCTGTGAAGCACCTGCTGGATGATCAGCCCGGCCACGGGCCCCTCAAACGGCGCGCGCCCGGATAGAATCTGGTACAGCACCGCGCCGAGTGCGTAGACGTCCGACTGTTCGTCGATCTCGTCAAGGTCACCGCGGGCTTGCTCGGGCGACATGTAGGCCGGCGTGCCGACGATGCTGCCATCGAGGGTCAGTTTGTCAGTCGCGTTTTCGACTACGCTCTGGCTCATGTAACGCGTCGAATCGATCAGCTTCTGTGCGACCGTATCCTCCTGCCCCCTCACGCGGGCGAGACCCCAGTCAAGCACGATGGTCTCGCCGTACTCACCCAGCATGACGTTCTCAGGCTTCAGGTCACGGTGTACGACGCCCTTGGAATGCGCGTAGGCGATGGCGTTGCAAACGTCGGTGAAGTTGTCGAGCAGCTTCAGACGCGCAGCCAGCTTCTCTTTCTTGTCGAGACTGACGTCCTTGGCGATCTCGCTCAGGCGCGCGGCCAGAGTCTGTCCGCGCACGAACTTCATCGTGTAGTAGAGGCTGTCGTCGTCGTTCTTGCCGATTTCGTAGACGCTGACGATGTTGGGGTGCTCAAGCTGGCCGGTGACTTTGGCTTCGCGCAGGAAACGCTCGGTCAGCCCGCGTGATGCCTCGGTGTGCTGAGGTATCGAGCCGCCACTCGGCTGCTGCGGCAGTAGCTCCTTCAGCGCGACGTCGCGCCCGACCACATTGTCGTGGGCGATCAGGATGCGCCCCATGCCGCCGCGGGCGTGCTCTTTCTGGATGCTGTAGCGCTCAGTGCGTGCGATCGCGCGCAGAATCTGGCTGCTCGGCTTCTTCGTTGTGACCTGCTTGGGGCGGACCGTGGGGCGCGACGTTTCAGACATCTCGGCCGCATCGATGACGGGCAGCGACTGCTCGTCTTCCTCGATGTCCATGTCCTTCACAAGGCGGGTCGGGCTGATCGAGAGCAGCGTGTCTTTGACCGACGGATCGTCCGCCTTGACATTGCGGATCTGGCTGAGAGTACGAACGGTCGTTTCGTCCAGCCCAAGCCCTTCCAGGTCTCCGTCGCCGTCAAGGCGCACAGCGACAATGTCCAGCAATGACGGGCTGATGGCGATTGTGCCGCCGTCGAACTCGTCAACATCGGCCGCGGATTGCAGACGGCTCAGGGCTTGCGGCTCAGACGCAAGCAACTCCGCCGCCTTTTCGGGCGGCAAGGCGCCCTGGCGGACAGCAAGGACGGCGGCAATCAGGCTCTTATCAACAGGGCTCATACAGTAGAGGAAGGTTTTAGAGCGTTCCCGCCCGACTGTCAGCAAGAAGAGCACCAGCTTCGTTCACAAATCCTTCACTTTCTCTTAATACTCGGCGGTCGGTTGCTATTGTCGCGCCCATCTCTGGGATGACCGAATGAAAGCCGAAGACTGGTTCACACTCGCCTACACCGTTGTTGGCGGCCTTGGCATCTTTCTCTTCGGCATGAAGCTCTTGAGCGAAAGCCTTCAGGCGCTTGCTTCCGACTTCATCCGCAAGCTGATCGGCTGGCTCACAAACAACCGCGCGGTCGCCATGGGCGTTGGCGTGCTGCTGACGGTCATCGTCCAGAGCAGCAGCGTGACGACCGTGATGCTGGTCGGTTTCATCAACGCCGGGCTGATGACGCTTACGCAAGCCGTCGGGGTGATTCTCGGCGCGAACATCGGCACGACGATCACCGGCTGGATCATCGCGTTCAAAGTCGGCAAGTACGGGTTGCTGCTGGTCGGCGCGGGGTTCGTGCCGTTCTTCTTCATGAAGTCGATTCGCTGGAAGAGCATCGGCAAGGTGCTGATAGCCCTGGGCATGGTTTTTCTCGGGCTTCAGTTCATGTCGGGCGGGTTCAAGCCGCTTTCAAAAACCAACGACTTCCAGTCCATGCTGGTCTGGTTCCAAGCCGACAGCATGCTTTCGGTACTCGCATGCGTGGCACTCGGCTGCCTGCTCACGTTTATCGTCCAAAGCAGTTCCGCGATGCTGGCAATTACGATGTCGCTGGCAGCGGCAGGGCAGATTGACTACCAGACCGCAGCGGCGCTGGTGCTGGGCGAGAACATCGGCACGACGATCACGATGCACCTGGCCGCCATCGGCGGAACCATTGACGCCAAGCGCGCCAGTTATGCGCACATCATGTTCAATGTGATCGGCGTAAGCGTCATGGTGATTATCTTCCCGTGGTACACGGAGTTTGTGGAGTCCACGGTGAACGGCGCACCGGGCATCGTTTCCGGGCTGTTCAAGACATCCGGCGAAACTGCTGTGGAGGGCGTCGACACACTGATCATGATGAAGATCGCGGCCGGGCACAGCCTGTTCAACATTACGAACAACTTGTTCTTCCTGCCGCTGCTTCCGCTGCTTGTGAAGCTCGTGGTCTGGATGAAGCCTGACAAGGGCATGAAGAGCAAGAAACGCCTCAAGCTGTCAGGCGACCTGACTAAAATTTCGCCCGAGCTGGCACTGGAAGAGGCCGAGGGTGAAATCCGCCTGATGCGCGACGTCGTCATGGACAGCTACCGCGATGCCGCCAAGTACGTGCGCCTGACGGCCGACCAGCCCGACCTTTACCAGAACATCGACCACCTTGAGCACGTTACCGACAATATCCAGATGGAAGTGACGCTGTTCCTGACCGAGGTGATGCAGCTTTCAATGACGGCCGACCAGGCACGACGCGGCTACTCCCTGATTCGCATCTCTGATGAGTTGGAGAGCATCGTCGACTACTGCCAGAATCTGGCCAAGTACCGCGCACGCATGTTCCGCGACAAGATGGTGTTCACGAATGACGCCCAGTCGGACCTGAACGAGTTGCTGGAACGCACAGGCGTGTTCCTGGAAGGCGCCGTTCAGTTCATGATCGTGCACCACGACGCCGAAATGAACGACGAAGAAGTGCGTGAGTTGATTCGCCAGTCCGACGGCATCGGCGAGCGCGCCGATGAGATTCGCGACGCCCACCTCGAGCGCGTGCGCGAAGGGCGTTGTGACGCCCTAGCGGGCATGGTTTTCAGCGACATCGTGGTTGCGCTGCGACGCATCAAGAACCACACCGTAAACCTGATCGACGCGCGCATCGGGCGCTGGGAAGAACGCCGTGACGCGCTGCGAAATCTTGAGCGCAAGGAAACCAAGCGAATCGCGGCTGCCCCGGCGGCGGGAACAAATTAGGCTGTGCCACGGTTAGCAGTGGAAACCACGGAGCCCAGCCATGGCCGACAGTATCGTCATACCCAGCAGCTTCCGCGCAATCGTGATGACACCGCCCTCGCGCGTTGACAGCTCGCTGATGCCGCAGATTCAGCAGTACATCAAGCAGAACAAGCTGCACGACTTCGACGGGCACCGCATCATCCACATGCACCAGGTTGAGCAGATCGACTCATCGGCTGTCGCGACGCTGCTGAACATCATCCAGATCGCCGAGAAGCACGGGCGGCAGTTCCTGATGTGCGACCCGCCGCCAATCGTTCGCAGCTATCTCGAAATCTACGGTGCATCCCAGGCCGTTGAGGGGCGAGTTCTCAGTAGCGCCAATGACGGCACCTATCACAGCGTTGCGCTGGATTTTGTGCCGCCGTACGTCCCAAACCCCAAGGGACGCCTCGACATTTACGCCGACGGCAAGGTCCGCAGCTATGAGTTCGGCCCGCGTTCACTGAATGAGATCGACCCGGTAGACCTGAACAACCACCCACCCAAAGTGCCCACCCGTGCAAGCCGCATGGAAATCCACGGCGAGGGCGCACGCGAAGAAATTAAATCTAGCGGCTACGTATACGTGCGGAAACACAACTGCGGGTGCGGCGCGACCCACACGACATTCGATAAGCTGCATCAGCTTCACGGCTGGTTTCGCGGCAAAGGCTTTGACTTCCGCGATGTCGAGTTGTGGGCGAGCGACGTGCCGGCTGGCATGGTGACCGAAAAAATGACCTTCCGCGACCGCATGCACTACGACCAGTTCCAGACACTTCTGAAGATCGACAGCGCCTGGAAAGACATCGGCGCACCCATGGAACACATCGAAGAAGAGTTCTACTACATGTACTAGGGGATCATGACGCTCGACGATCTGGGTGAGGGGGTCAGACCCTGTTTTCGCCCGAGTGACTTACGAAAGTCCGTTTGACTACGCATAGCGAAAACAGGGTCTGACCCCTTTGGCCTACGCCAAAATTGGGTGTCACGAACCCAAGTCCCTTGCCTGAATGACCGCCATTCGCCATTTTGGGGTGGGCAGACAGAACGGGCAAAATTTTGGAACACGGACCGGAACTCACCATTGTACTGGTGGCCTGCGTCGTGCTCGCCATTGGCGCGGGCATGAAGCTGGCGGCCAAGCGTTTCAAGTTCCCGTACTCGATAGCGATGCTGGTGCTTGGGCTGCTGTTGGGCGGTGTTCTGACTTACCTGCGGCACAACGAGCTGCTGCCGCACTTGCTTGCGGGGCTGGATAGCGCTGCGCCGTTGTCTTCCGACATGATCCTGTTTGTCTTTGTGCCGACACTGGTCTTCGAGTCGGCGCTTTCACTCAACACCTACAACTTCGCACGAAACCTTGGCCCGATTGTGACGCTGGCGGTGCCGGCCATGCTGGCAACGGCCGTCGCCACCGGTTTGATGATGCACGGACTGACCTTCGTCGGCTGGGAATGGTCGCTGCCGATTGCGCTTGTTTTCGGGGCGTTGATCAGCGCAACGGACCCTGTCGCCGTGGTCGCCCTGCTGCGTGACGTCGGTGCACCAAAACGACTTTCGCTGCTGATTGAAGGCGAGTCGCTGCTGAATGACGCGACGGCCATCGTCCTGTTCACACTGCTGATCGCATTCGCTGCCGGTGACGCCGCCGGCACGTTTGATGTTAGCCAGTCTGTTCTCGGTTTCCTGAAGGTCCTGCTTGGCGGCATCGCCGTCGGCATGGTCATTTCATTGGGCCTGACGTGGCTACTTAACCGTGTGTTCAACGAGCCGACAGTCGAGATCACGCTGACGATCGTGATGGCTTACGGCGCGATGATTCTGGCCGAAGCGTTCCTGCATGTGTCGGGTGTGATCGCCATCGTAACGATGGGGCTTTGGATGTCGGGCCCGGGACGCACGGCCATCAGCCCGGAGGTACGAGGGCGCCAGCACCACTTCTTCGGCATGCTGGCATACATCGCCAACACGCTGATCTTCTTCCTGGCGGGCGTCGTGATCGTTGCCGAATTCGAGCACTTCCGCCCGGTCGGCATCCTGATTGTCGTGTTGGCGTGGTTGGGAATCATGGCAATTCGCTTTGGAATCACGTTCCTGTTCCAGCCGATGATGAACCGACTTGGGCCGAAAGTGTCGCTGCGACAGGCAACGGTGATTTCCTGGGGCGGCTTACGCGGTGCGGTTTCGTTGGCGCTGGCACTGGTGGTCGCGGGCAACACGGATATCGAGCCGGAAACCCGCAGCCAGATTCTGCGTGCGACAGCCGGCGTTGTGATGCTGACGATTCTGGTGAACGGCACAACGACAGGCTGGCTTCTGCGCAAACTGGGTTTCTCAAAGCGCCCGATTGGCGAGCGCCTGATGCGACTGCAAGCCCAGTCGCGCCTGCTTGAGCGCGTTGAGGGAGACATCGAACGTCTCGCCCACCGCACGCGCTATCGGACGATTCACTGGAACGACATTCGCCAAAGCATGGCGGAGAGACGACGTACGCTGAACGACCACATTCGTCAGACGCGGGCCGAAGTCAGCTCCGACAGCCCCCAAGACTTGCTGCAACTTGCCTGGTACCAGGCCATCGCCATTGAGCGCACGGCCTATCTTGAATCAAACGAAACCGGGATGATCAGCGGGACAACGCTCCAGATTCTCGAGTTCGAAGTCGACTCGCAGCTTGAAAGAATTGCTGTCGGCGAAATGCGCGCGCCGGTTTCGCGCTCAGGGCGTGCGCTGAAGCTGCGCAATTTCTTCCTGCGTGTTGCTCGCCGCTCGCCCTTCGGGACGAACAAACTGGCGTTCCGCGACCTGTCGCGGCTATACGAACTGGCGTGGGTTGAGTCGCTCGCGGCCGGTCGCGTTCTGGGCGAACTTGAGCAGGCGTCCGACCGTGAATCAGAGGCGGTACGAACGGTTTCAACGGCCTATCACGCCTTCCGCAAGAATGCCCGTGAGCGCCTTGAAGATCTGCGCAGCAACGCGCCGGAAGTAGCGGGCGCCATTGAGCGACGACTCGGGCGACGTGTTGAATTGAACATTGAACGCACGACGCTGGAGCGTCTTGAGAAAGAAGGTGTCATCACCGACGAAGTCGGTAATGACTTCCTAAAGATCATCGAAGAGCGCATGGCGAAGCTGGCCTCATCACCAGTCCGAAGTGACTTGCCGAGCGCCGCCGAGTTGCTTCGGGCACTTCCGCTTTTCCGAGCGCTTGAAGACGAGATGATCAACCAGTTAGCGCGTGCTGCAAAAGAGATTGTCTTCGGAAAGGACGAAACACTGCTGAAAGAAGGCGAAACAGGCGATGCGATGTACTTGATCGCACGCGGTGCGGCCCACGTCATCAAAGGCAGCGGTGAAACAGAACAGGTGCTGGACATCCTCGGCGGCGGCGAAATCGTCGGCGAGATGGCGCTGCTCACGGGCGAGACGCGAACGGCCACGGTTCGCGCAGCCACGACGCTGACAGCCCTCAAGATTCACCTTCACGACCTGCGCAAACTGATGGACGAGACTCCGGCTTTCAAACAACAGCTTGAGGACACCTACGCGCGCCACGTCTTCGACAACCTGCTGCGCAAGGACGCCGGCTGGCAGCAGCTAACGCACAGCCAACGGGTGGATTGGGTCCGTGATCACGAGCAGATGATTCTTTCACCCGGCGAGAAGTTGGAGACGGGCGATGCGAAGTGGGTATTTCTGTTGTCCGGGGCGTTTGAGTTGCGGCACGGAACCTGCGAGGCTCCGGCATTACTGAAGTCAGAAGATGCCGCCGGGTTGAAGGCTACAAGCGAGAGCCGCGTCATTCTGCTGGGTAACCCGCCCGCACATCCGTTGGCACCCCACGCGGCCTTCCTGCGGTAGGCGATCAATGCCTGCGTCATGACCCACTAAATCAAGAGGCCGGGGACGACTGTCCCCGGCCTCTTGATTGTTGTTAGGCGCTGTTAGCGGCGCTTCTTTTTGTAGACGTCGTGGCAGTCGCCGCAGGTTTCGCCGATGGTGGCTTTGGCCTCGTCTGCCTTGTCCCACTCTTCGGCCTTGGCGTGCTTCGCGTAGGCGTCAGCGGCATCCTGCATCTGCTTTACAAACGCCTTCCAGTCAGCCTGATCGCGAACCTTTTCGCCGCTGTGGTCGCCGCTTCGGACGTTGCCGTCATAGCCGGCGAGTTTCGGCACCAGCTTGACCATCTCATCGCCGGCCTTTGTGGCTGCGTCCCTGTCATGGGCAGCCGCGCCGATCGACTTGTTCGTACGCTTCAGGTCGCTCATCAGGTCTTCGAACTCGGTGCTGTTCAGTATTTCGACCTTCGGTGCTGCCAACGAGCGCACGAAAGCCACAAGTTCCCAGACCTGAGCCTCCTTCATGCTGCCGAAAGATTTCATCTTTGACTTGCCTTCGCCTGCATAGCCGTCGTCGCCGGTCTTGATGCGCCAATAGATGTAATGGTCGGTCACAGCGTCTTGAAAGCCGGCGTCGGCAAGTTTGGTTGCCTTGGGGTCAAGCTTCGCGGAGTACTTGCCGTCGGACTGTCCGGCCTCTCCGTGGCAGCCTGCACACTTGCCCTCGTAGGTCTTCTTGCCGGCATCGATGGTTTCCTGAGCCTTCAAGTCGGGAACTTCGAGCTTGCTGAACTCCTCAGGTACGTCGTTGCGCTTGATGCCGTCGCCCTTTGGTTCTTCCTTGCTGGGCTCTTCCTTCTTGTCTTCAGCAGGCTCTTCATCACTACCCATGTCCTGGGCCATGATGGACAGCCCGCTCGCCCCAAGGCATAGCGTCAAGGCTAACGCGCAAAGCAGTAGTCGTTTATGCATGAACAATTCCTCCAGGGTTATCTGTACGAGTGGCACTTGGCGGACGTCCGCTTACGGCACTTCTTGGGGCGCCAACAACATGACCAATGTAACAGGCCGGGGATAGTCCCCGGCCTGTAGTGATCCAGCGTTCTTGCAAGCCTAGTCTTCGTCTTCGGGCTCGTATTTATCGTGGCAGTCGCCGCAGCTCTCGTTAATTGCGTCTTTGGCCTTGTCAGCCTTTTCCCAATCGCCCTTTTTGGCGTACTTCGAGTAGTCTTCCGCAGCTTCCTTCAGCGCTTCCACGAACTTCTTATAGTCCTTCTGGTCACGGGCCTTCTTGCCCTTGTCGTCACCCTCAAGCACCTCGCCGTCGTAGCGCAGCACCTTTGGGGCCAGCTTCGCGATTTCGTCGGCTGACTCTGCGGCCTTGTCGCCCATCTTCTTACGGGCGTTGATTTTCAGCTTGTTCCAGGCAGTTTTGATGTCTTCCATCACCTCTTCGAAGTCGTG
>JAGQRE010000068.1 GCA_020425695.1 Planctomycetota bacterium | reverse complement strand
GGTCGAGGCTAAGGCTTGTGGCGCTAAGGTCAGCCTCTACACCTGCGTTGATTCGGATGGCTGGCGATTGCTCACGGCTGCCTAACCATGCATCGGGCTCACGCCCGGTTGCGTCATCCGCGCCAAGGGCCTCATACAAAGCCTTATGCACATCGCCGGTCCAGTCATCCCCGACGCCGATCACGAACGGCCTGCGTCTAAGCAACAAATCCTGTCCGGCGCTGGTGGTGATCCGAACGTCTTCATCGACAGGCCGGCAGGTATAAACAACAACGCCGTCGCGAACTTCTGAGCGGACGTCACTCGCGCCGGTGACCACGACGTCAGGCCCGGTCGCACGGATGACCAACTCGTCACCCGACGACTCAAGCTCAAAGACCGCGTCGGCCACGGGCGTGCTGACCCTCGATAACACAACACCCAGCGAACTTGGCGGCGTCATCGGCGCGGCAAGAAACAGCACGCGGGCGTCCGCATCCGCGCTCAACAACTCAAACTGTGCCAGCGTCGCCTGTGTTGACCCGTCCCTTAGCGAAACGATGTCTTGCTGCTCATCAAGCTCGTTCGCCCCCGCCATGAAGAACTTCAGGTCGGCGTTCGGAAGTTCGTTCTTTGCCCGGTCCAGAACATCCTGCAACTGGGGTTCAGCGGGACCGGGCTGCAAGCGCTCAATGAAAACAGCGACTGACGTTTGCCCGCCGCTTGTTATCCAGGCCGGGCGCGCCGCCCCGAATGCCCCCAGCGCGACACCGATCAATAGAAGCCACAGCAGCAAGTCTGCACTCCAACGGCGTTGTGTCCGAGGCTGAGCCACCGCCGCGACGCGCTCCCAGATCAGAAGCGTGCCAACATCACGTCGCTTCGGCCCACTTCGCAATGCGGCTAGCAGCACGATCACGACCGTCGCAAGCAGTAAGAACAACGCTAGTGGCGCAAGCAGGCTCATCGCGCAGCCCCGGCCGCGAGCAGCTTCCCGATGAACAATTCACGAAGGTCGGCCGCACTGTCCGTCAATGCCAGTGTCCAGCCGTGGCGATGGGCGATGCTCTCAATGCTTTCGAGATGTTTCTCGAGTTCACGCTGGTAGCTCGCGACCATTGACGCGTCAACTGCAACCTTGAGCGAGCGATTTTCCTCAAGCCCGTGCAACTCCAGCATGCCGCCGGGCTTCGGCTCAAGCTCATCCGGCGACAGAATCTGTACCAGCGTAACCGCCGTCCGTTTCTCACCGAGCGCCCACAAAGGACTCAGCGATTCAAGCGGCTCAAGAGCGTCGGTGATCACAACCAGATCACTCGGGCTGCGACCACGCGCCAGCAACGCCGCCGCCTGTGCCTGCGTGCCAACATCCTGTGTCGGCGTGGCGGCACTCAGTTGATCGAGCAGCTTGTTGAAGCGTGAAACCCCTTCAACCGGAGACTGGCCCACGAGGGTCGTCGTGCCGCCGCGCTTCAGCGCGAGGTACCCGAAGGCAGCGGCCGCGCGGCGCGCCAGCAGATGTTTTGGCGGGCTTCCTGCGGCCATCGAGCGCGAGCAGTCCAACAGTATTGTTACGTGCTCGCTGCGTTCACGTTCATACTCGCGCATGAAGAACTTGCCGAGGCGCCCGTAGGCGTTCCAGTCAAGGCGACGCAAATCGTCCCCCGGCGAATACGGACGGTGCCCGCGAAACTCAGACTGCCCCTGTGTTCGCCCGGCGGCGCGAAGCCCCTCCCCCACGCTGCCTCGAAGTCGCAGCAGCGCGGCGTCAAGCGCCTCCAATTGGCGCAGGAATGACGGCGGGAAAAGTGTTTCAGCTTGTTCCATTAATTGCAGGTTCCGCGCGGGTGGCGTTTCTGCCGCCTATTTTCGGCGCATATTTCTGTCGTGGCGCATGATGTCCCACACCAACGCCAGACCGCCGGCCACGGCCGCGAGAAACAGCAGGATCGCAAATCCCGGGTAGCCAAGAATCGTGAACTGCGTCTCGACGCCCATCAGCATCGCGGCACCCACGATCAGCGCCGCAACCACAAGCCCGTGGGCAATTCGATTCGCGACCTTCTGGAAACCCTGGACAAGTTCTTGCTCGTCAAATGAACGCACCCGGAACTCAAGCTGGTTCTCCGCGACGCGATCAAGGATCTTGTTTACACGCCCCGGCAACTGATTCGCGAACTCGTTCACTTCAAGTATGCGCCCTAACAGGGCTGCCGGTGAACTATTCTGCTTCATCATTTTCAGCACGAGTGGAATCGCGCTGCGCCGTATCGCCTCGTACGGATCAAAGTCGGGTGCCAGACATCGCCCCAACTCGTCGAGATTCATCAGCGTCTTGCCGATCATCGTCAGTTCGGCTGGCGGGCGCATGCCGGTATCACCCGCTGAGCGCGCGAGGTTCATGATCACGCCGCCAAGCTGAATCTGCTCCATGTGCGAACCCTGAAAGGCGTTCACCAGAGTCTTGATGCGTGCGCGAAACTCACGCTCCTGAAAGTCCCGCCCCGGGTGGCCGATTCGCACGGCCAGGTCAGCGGCTTGTTCCGGGCGCCCCTCGCCCAGCGCAATCAGCAGTCGCAGCAACCGCTCGCGCATCTCGGTGCTGACACGCCCGACCATGCCCAAGTCGAGCAACGCCACGCGATGATCGTCCATCAGCATGACGTTGCCGGGGTGCGGATCGGCGTGGAAGAAGCCGTCGATGCAGAACTGCTTCATGTAAGCCTTCTGCAGTTGCTCGGCGAGGTGCGCACCGTCGAACTTTGCCCTGTCCTCGTCCGTAAGCTCGGTGATCTTTCGTCCGCGCACAAAGTCCATGCACAGCACCCGCGCGGTGGTGAAGTCGTCCACAGGTTGCGGGACGAACAGTTCAGGGAACTCCTGCAGGTTGCCCGCAAGGGTCGAGAGATTCGTGGCTTCCGTACGGTAATCCAGTTCACGCATCAACGTGCGTCGGAACTCTTCCACTACCTCTTTGAACCGGTAGCGTTCCGCAAACTGGGTCAGGGTCTCCAGGGTGCTCGCCACTTCATCCAGTACGTCCAGGTCGTCAGCCAGTCTTGCGCGAATGCCGGGTCGTTGCACCTTCACAGCGACTTCGCGTCCGTCGGGCAGAGAAGCCTTGTGAACCTGTCCAAGGCTGGCGGCTGCCAACGGCTGAGGCTCAAACGTCAGGAACGTCTTGGCGACACTCTGGCCGAACTCTTCGTGGATGACCTTTTCGATTTCTTCAAAGGGCACTGGCTCAACGTCATCCTGCAGAGTTTCCAGGGCCTTGATGTATTCAACCGGGATCAAGTCACCACGTGTCGAAAGCACCTGGCCCAGCTTCACGAATGTCGGCCCCATGCTTTCGAGTTCACTGGCGAACTCGGCCGGCTTGGGGTGCGCCCGCTGTGTAATTTTCCCGAGGTCTTCACCCAGCAGGTCTTCGAGACCGCTTGATCTCACAAGCTCGGAAAACCCGAAACGAAGCATCAAAGAGGCTATCTGGCGATAGCGTTTGAGATGCTGCGGCTTCAACGAAATCTTCATAACCGACAGTTTACACACCCGTTACGAAAATCGCCTCCCCCCACCCGTAGAATGGAAGGAACCCCGGATGCCCCTGCGTCGTCCAACACATGCACGCCAGCAAAGGAGCCAGCCATGTTCATCACCCGCCGTGTTCTTCCCACACTTGTGTTAGGCGCGATGCTTTTGTCGGCCTGTACCGCTTCGTCGCCGAAAGCTTCTGACGACGACAGCGCTCCGGATGTCAGCAAAGCCAAACCCGATGGCACCAAACCCAAGCCCGCCAGAATGATGACACTGAATCTCGATGACTTGAAAGCCTACGAGATCAAAGACGGAGAGTCCGGCAAGCCGACTTCATTCAAGCTCGAAAACGGCATGACCGGATGGGCCGTGAAAATGCCGCAACAGTTGCCTATGGCCACGCCCGCGATATCTAACGGGCGTCTGTTTGTTGGCGGCGGCTTCGGCAGCTACGACTTCTACTGCGTCGACGTAAACACCGGCGACATGATCTGGCAGGTCCGCACCACGGATGACGGGCCGACTGGCGCAGTCGTCTCTGGTGACTACGTCGCATACAACACGGAATCCTGCACCCTTGAAGTTCGCCTTTGCAGCAATGGTGATCTTGTCTGGGGCCGCTGGCTCGGTGACCCACTCATGAGCCAACCGGCCATTGCCGACGGGCGTGTGCTGATATGCTGGCCAACGGGCGGCGTCGGGCACCAGAACGTCAGCCCGGAGTTGCCGGCCAACCCACCTGAAGAAGACATCGCTCCGGACCAGGACGGAGACCCAGTGCCGCAAGCGACTGAGCAAGCTAGAACCACGGCAACCAGCAGCGGTCCCGGGCCCGTAAAGAAAGGCACCGTCGCGCACGGCGGAATCACCGTTCAGGGCAAGGGCAGCCATGCGATCGGCTGCTTTGACCTGAAGACCGGCGAAGTCCAGTGGGCGCAGGGCGTGCCCGGTGATTGCATCAGCGCCCCGGTCGTAGAAGGCGACATTGTCTTCGCCGCCACCCTCGACGGAACGCTGACGCAGATTGACCTGAAGACCGGCAAGCTTCTCGGCCAGGAAAAACAGAACGCGACGTCCGCACCATGGATCGCCGCCGAGAACGGCAAGTTCGAAGCGATCTGCTCACAGCGCGACACGGTAACCGAAACCGTTGACGGCAAAGAAGTTCGCGTCCACTACGAAGGCTGGAGACGCTTCGACAAACAGGCCCGCGCACAGGGTGACGTGCAACAACGCCAGTCCGCGACCTATCTGGATCGCCGCGTCGTGGCCGGCAACGAGTACTACCACGCGTCTACCAAAGCCGCTCAGGACAGCGGCGTTGGCTTTGCTGAAGCCCCCGGTGCTGCCAAGGCAGGTGACGCCGCCCAGAACGTAGGGGAAGACAGCATCGTCGGGCTGTGGGCCTTCCAAGGCTCACGACCACTCGTGCACCAGGGCAAGCTCTATAACTGTCTTGGTAACACCGTCAGCAGCAGCGAAACCGACGGCAGCAAAGTTGACTGGGAGATGACCTATCGCCCCGACAGAAAAGAGCGCCTGCTGAGCCCACCGGCTGCTGCGGGCGGACAACTGATCTTCGCGGGGCTTGATGGCGCGGTCTTCAGTGTGGACTCGACAACCGGCGAATTGACCCACGCCATGAAGCTGAACAAGAGCTTCGTTTTCCAGCCCGCCGTTATGGACGGCAAGATCTATCTGAGTACCCAGGACGGCTGGCTGATCGCCATCGACACCGGCGACAAGGCACTGAGCGGCTGGAGCATGTGGGGCGGCGGCCCGGCCCACAACGGCAAGTAAGCCCGACAAAGACAGGACCCCGGCAGCTGCCGGGGTCCTGTTCGATTTGTTGACCCGGACCGATACAATCCGGCATTCAAGTGGGTGAGGACCCCTATGCCCTGTTCCCCGACAGGGCCTGAGGCATTTGGAGGAGACGCATGAAACGCCTGGCAATTACCACATTGCTGGGGCTCGCGGCCGTCGTCGCGTTTGCCCTGTCTGGCCCGCCCGAAACCGTACAAGCTTCCGGCGTGGAGTGGATTACCGACTACAAGGCAGGCATCAGCAAGGCCCGCGAAGAAAACAAACCGATCTTTCTTGAGTTTCGGTGCGTCCCGTGAGTGCCCTGCCGAGCGTTCCATGGCCAGTTGGCCAATCCAAAGGGAAAGACAGCCAAACTACTCAGCGACTACGTCTGCATTCTGGTCGATGACCTGACTGGCGTAGACATCGGTCTGTTCGAGTTCGACCCGGACTCGACTCTGTACTGCTTCATCCTGAACGCAGACGAACAGATCTATATGCGCTACGGCGGCCGTGACGACGAAAGCGCCGAGACTTTCCTGAACGAAGACTCGCTGCATATCGCCCTGGAACGCGGGCTCGAAATGCACGAACAGTACAACAAAGGTGAGTTAGAAAAGACTGAGCGCCCGGCGGCAAAGTTCCCGCGGGACTACCCGGAGATCGCCAAGGACGAGATCAAGAAGGGGAAGTGCGTTCACTGCCATCACATCGGGCAGGCGCGGACACTCCTGCTGCAAAGCCAGGACAAGCTGGACAAACAGAAGGACCTGTGGGTCTACCCGGACATCAAGCGCTTGGGCATTGAACTGGACCCCAAGAAGGGGCTTGAGGTTGAAAACACGGACGGCGCCGCCAAGAAAGCCGGCATCAAGAAGCGCGATGAAGTCATCAAGCTTGAGGGCAAGCAGGTCCGCACATACGGCGACATGCAACAGCTGCTGCATGAGCACCCGGCCGACTCGGAAACGCTGAAACTTACCGTGAAGCGCAAGGACGAAGAGATCGACGTTGAGTTGAAGCTGGAAGAGTTGTGGCGCGTCACCAAGATTGAGCGCCGCGCCGGCACCCACGCGCTTGAGCCCTTCCCGGAATTCTGGGGAAAGGAACTCGACGAAAAAGAGAAGAAGAAGATCGGCGCCAAAGAAGACGATTTCGCCTGCGAAGTCACTAAGTTCTGGGTGAAAACGAACGCGCAGAACGCTGGGATGAAAGTCGGCGACATCGTGTTTGAAGTCGATGGTGTTCGGCGGTCCGACTACACCAGCAACCCCACTCTGTGGATTCGCCTGAACTACAAACCGGGCGACACGGTCACCGTGAAAGTGCTGCGCGCCGGCAAGACGCTTGAGTTCAGCTACATCGTGAAAGCAAAGCCCTGGTAGGGTTCTGACAATCTCTGACAAACATAGGGCCCGGCGGGGAGAAACCGACGGGCTCTTTGCGTGAAATTCGATCGAGACTTTCGGCAACTAAAGGCAGAAACCCACAGGTCCTGCTAAACTCACGGTTGCCATGCTTCTACGCACGTTTGCAGTCGCCACGGCCCTCACCGCTTCCCTCGCGCTCTGTTTCGAGGGTACGAGCCAGCCCGTTGCCGCCGAAACCAGTAACACTACCAAGCCGGTGTCTGACCTGATCGACACCGAGATCATGAAGGTCTGGGAGCGCGACGGTGTGAAGGCGGCCAGCCACTCACGCGATGAAGAGTTCGTCCGACGTGTCTACCTCGATACCATCGGGCTGCCGCCGACACGCGACGAGGCCCGTGCCTTTCTCGACGACAAGCATCTCGACAAGCGCGAGCGGTTGATTGACACGCTGCTGGCCGATCCGCGCTTCGGGCAGCACCTGGCCGACCTCTGGATGCCGATCCTGCGCGAACGCGGCAGTGAACTCGGTGAGCTGGGTGTGTCCGCCGGCGACGTAATGGCCGTCTGGCTCAGCGAACAGTTCAACCAGGACGTCGGCTTTGACGAAACGGTGTCAGCGATGGTGCTGGCCGAGGGCGCAATCTCTGCAAACCCGGCCGCGGCTTACTACGGACTGATGGGCTTTCCCGCACGCTCGCCGAACATGGCCGGGCTTACGTCAAAACACTTCGCGGGCATCCAGATTCAGTGCGCGGAGTGCCACGACCACCCGTACGAAGACGCGTGGACGCAGGAGACATTCAAGGGCGTCGCCAGCTTCTTCACGGGCATCGAAGTGGAAGCGGACTTCTACGTGCAGCCGATTGACCCACGTGTCGTCACCAAACCAATCGCGCCACGCAAAGCGCTCGAAGCGTATGCGAAGTCACCCGACTTGCCGCCCGAGGCCGTGAACCGCATCAACGACCTGCTGACGTACGACAAACCGCAACTCATAGGCGACAGCCCGGTGAAATCTCGCGACACTACGGTATGGCGCAAGTTGTACAGCGCGTGGCTTACGTCGCCCAAGAACAAGACCGCGCAACAGTATCAGGTAAATCGGTTCTGGAGTTTCCTGTTCGGCATCGGGCTGCTGAACCCGGTGGATGACTTCAACAGCCTGAACGAGGCCAGCCACCCCGAGTTGCTGTCAAAGCTCGGAAGCTGGTTCGCCGCCAAGGGATTCCGCGTAAAGAAGCTGTATCGGGCGATTCTGAACTCCCGCATTTACCAGCTTGGCGGTAGCGGCAGCGAAGGCAACGAGCGTTGGCACTTTGCTTCTTCGGCACCACGCCAGCTTACCGCCGAGCAGTTTTTTGGCGCGTTGTTCCAGTTGCGTGACGGCGACTCAATCCTGAAGCCGTTCGCCCGCAAGACGATCAGCCAGTACTCCAGACTGCGCCAGTTCAAGGCCATTCGCGACATGCAGGAAAAGAACGGGGAAGAGGTGGACGAGAGCGTTAAGTTCGACGAAGACCTGCTGAAGATCTACGAAGGCTGGCTCGACAAGATGGGCACAGACTGGCAAGTCAGACGAGGGCTGGCGCAGCAGTACGCAAGCCTCGCCAGCGACGACGAGCGCCTGCACAGCGACAACTTCACGCTGTCTATCGACCAGGCGCTTAGCGTGCTGAACGGTGAAGTCACCCGACGTCTCAGTGACTCTCGCAACGGCTCGCTCGTTTACGCCATCATGCGCGACAACAAGTCATCGGAAGCCCGCGTTGAAGCCCTGTACTTGTCGGTGCTATCGCGAAGGCCGAATGGGACTGAGTTGCGACGTGCCCTGAGCTATCTGAAAGACATCAAGGAAGAAGGCATGCCTGAGCAGCGTGGCTTTGAAGACCTGTTCTATGTACTGGTCAGCACAACTGAATTCGCCACCAATCACTGAGCTTTCGTGATTATCTGCGTGTGCCCCGTCGGCGTGTCACCCTCGAAATCGAGGAACTTCAGTTCAGGTATCATCTTCTGAAGTTCTATCTCAAGTCGGTCTACTTCGCGCGCGATGGCCGTCGTAATGCGCTCGCCGAAATCACCCGCGAGTTTGGGGTCATCGAGTGACGCCTTGTTCTGGCCCACCCACTCGACCTGTTGCTCACCGAACCAGCGTCCGTTCCAGTCGATCTCGGCCTTCAGCGAGTACGTGTCCGCCCCGATGACTCGACTCTGCGTCTTGCGTACACGTTCGACGCTGGGCTGTGTGCTCAGGAAATCGATCGCCTGTTGCTGCATCTCTGGAGGTATGGCCCGCCCCAAAATAAGGCTGCGGTTCTTGTACCCAAGCCACACGGCTATCAGCCCTAGCAGCAGCCCGATAAAGATTGACCCGATCGAGTCAAACACCGGCATGCGAAGGAAGTAGGCCATCAGGATGCCGACAAGCGCGATGATTACGCCGAAGCACGCCACGCCGTCTTCTAACAGAACTGCCGCGATTGTCGGGTCGTCGGTGGTGCGCAAGAACTTGAAGAACGGGACACCCTTTCGCCGGGAATTGATCGCCTTCACGGCCTTCAGCAACACCCAGCCGTCGAGAACGAAGCTGATCCCAAGGATCACAAAGTCCAACCAGCCAATCTTCAGCGGATGAGGATGGATCAGCGAATCAATGCCGTGATAGACCGTAACGCCGCAGCCCAACACGAAGATGCCAACGGCCGAAAGCAGCGCAAAGAGAAAGCGTTCGCCACCGAAGCCGTAGCTGAAGGCCTCCGTGGCCGGACGCTCAGAACGCTTAATACCAATGAAAAGTAATGCCTGGTTGCCCGTGTCCGCAAGCGTGTGCATTGCTTCCGCGAACATCGAGCCGGAACCGGAGATGCCGAACCCCACGAACTTCATCACCGTGATGGTCGCGTTTACCACCAACGCGGTCAGCACAGCGCCCTTGGAATCATCACCTGCCATTGCATCTCCTGATCGCGCGAAAATTTAGCGACACGCGACGGTCAGTGGTAGGCCAAACTCAACTATTGAAGTGCTCAAAGGCGTCTTTGACGTCAAACGGGCGAAACCCCCGCTTTGCGAAAAGTTCACACTCGATACCGGCCTGCTGGCACGAGGCTTCGTTCTCACAGGCGAACCCGCGGTAGTCCGGGTTACCCCGAGCTTCAGGGCCGCCACCGAAGTGGATTTCGACAACGTCCTCAAGCTGTGCGCACTGGATGTCAAAAATCGGCATGGCTTCCTCTTGGTCGGCTGGACGTCGGACTACGCAAGCTTCTGTATCAGTTTCATAAGCGATTCACTGAGTTCGTCAAACGTCGACGTGCGTGACTCAGGACGCTTCGAGGGCAGTACCACCACATCATGCGAACCGATGTCAGACTTGTGGGTACGAAACACCTCACGAATCCGGCGCTTGAACCGGTTTCGCTCCACGGCATTGCCGAACCGAGTGCTGACAACCAGCCCCAGACGCGGGTGCCCAAGCTGGTTCTCGATGCAATGAACCACCAGGCGCTTGTTGCCCGCGCTGCGCCCGCCCTTGAACACAACATCAAACTGCGCTCGCGTAAGCAGCTTCTCTTCTTTGCGCAGCTTGTTGTCGGCAACGTACTCGTGCATCGGTCCTGACCTTCAAACACTCCACTCACGTCTGTCGCGTCTGCCGTTATAGTCCGTTTCATGAACGCGCGCGGCAAGCTGTTTGATTCAGACGCCCTGAAACCGATCGTAAAAGGCCGGTTCGTCGAAGTTGCGTTGCCCACGCCCGTTGATCGCGTGTTCGACTATCTGGTGCCCGAGCCTCTGAAAGACCGCGCCGCTGTAGGCCACCGGGTTACCGTACCGTTCGGCAAACGCAGCCTGCAGGGTTTCGTTGTTGCCACCAAGCCCGAATCAACGCTGATGCGCCACCAGATCAAAGAGGTTCTGGAAGCGCCGGACGACGAGCCGTTGCTGGGCACCGGCATGCTGCAGCTCACCAAATGGATGGCCGAGTACTACGCCTGCTCGTGGGGCGAAGCCTTGCAGGCCGTCTTGCCCGCCGTCGTTCGCACCGGGCGCAAGCGACGCATGCTAACCATCGTGCGGTTGGCCAAGTCCCCCACCGAGACACTGGCGCATGCGGCCGAACTTGAAGAGAAAGCCCGCGCCAGCAAAGGCAGCGGCGAGCGCAACCTGAACTACGCCCGTGTGCTGCGCGCGCTTGGGACGTTCGTAGACGACATATTCACGCCCTCGAACCTGGCCGAGAAACTGGGCGTGTCGGAATCACCGATCCGCACGCTGGCGAAGCAGGGCTGGCTGCGCTTTGAGAAAATCGAGCCCGAGCACGTACCCGGTGGCGGCGTGCTGGGCGCCCCTGACTTCATACCCGAGACGTTGACGTACGACCAACAGAAGGCGCTCGACCTGATCACCCACGCCGTCGATCGCGACGAATTCAAAACCTTCCTGCTGTTCGGCGTCACGGGCAGCGGGAAAACCGAGGTCTACGTCCGCGCCATCCAGCGGGCGATTGACCACGGCAAGTCGGCCATTGTGCTCGTGCCCGAGATCAGCCTGACGCCGCAGACCGTCCGCCGCTTTGCCAGCCGGTTTGACAGCGTCAGCGTGCTGCATTCCAGCATGACCGACGCCGAGCGGCGCGACGCATGGCGCGACATCTCAACGGGCAAGTCGCGGGTCGTCATCGGCCCGCGCAGCGCACTGTTCGCGCCCGTCAAAGACCTGGGGCTGGTGGTCGTCGATGAAGAGCACGAGTCCACTTACAAACAGGACAACACACCACGCTACCACGCACGCGACACCGCAATCATGCGCGCACGGCTGGAAGGCGCGTCGGTGCTGCTTGGCAGCGCAACGCCGTCACTGGAAAGCTGGCACAACGCCGAAACCGGCAAATACGTGCTGCTTGAGCTGAAGTCGCGCGTCAGGCCTGCCGGTGAGCACGCAGCCACAGATGCCGATTTGCTGGCCACCAATTCAAAAGGTCTCGCGTCAGTTGAGATCATCGACATGGCTACGGAATGCCGCGAGCAACACAAGATGACGTTCTTCTCACGTCGTCTGCGGGGTGCCTGTGCAGCCGCCCTTGAGCGCGACGAACAGGTCATCATCTTCCTGAATCGCCGCGGCTACCACACGCTGCTTAGCTGCGTGAACTGCGGGCAGGCCATGATGTGCCCCCAGTGCGACATCCCCATGAGCTTTCATCGCGGGCTGAAGAAAATGGCCTGCCATTACTGCCTCGAAACAGCCGAAATTCCACGCCAGTGCCCAGCCTGCGGCGGCGGTCCGGTCAAGCTCATGGGCATGGGCACCGAACGCCTTGAGGAAGAGCTGAAAGTAATCTTCGCCGGTCGCAGTATCGCCCGCATGGACAGCGACGTGATGAAATCTCGCGAAGACTACGAGGTCACGCTTGACGCCTTCCGCGCCGGCGAAACCCAAATTCTGGTCGGTACGCAGATGATCGCCAAGGGTCTGGATTTCCCGAACGTCACGGTCGTCGGGGTCGTCAGCGCTGACGTCGGCATGGGTCTGGCTGACTTCCGCAGCTATGAGCGCTGCTTTCAGCTTCTGACCCAGGTTGCCGGTCGCGCCGGGCGCGGCAGCAAGGCGGGCACCGTCATCGTGCAGACTTTTCAGCCCGAGCACGTCAGCATCCAGACGGGCGCCCGGCAGGACTACCGGGCGTTCGTCGACTACGAGATGCAGCACCGCGAAGAAAGCCGCTACGCACCGTTCTCGCGCATGGTACTCGTCACCGTCGAGGGCAAAGACGCGAATAAGACTGAAGAAGAAGCGCAGAAAATCGCCGCCACGGCGAGTGATTTTGCCCAGCGCTATAAGGGCACGATCTACGCCGTCGCCGGGCCGTTCGAGGCCCCGATTGCACGCCTGCGGGGGCGCCACCGGAAGCAGGTCATGATCAAGGCTAAAGGGTTTCGCGAAGTGCGCGGCGTCGTCGACGCCATCCGGCCGCTGGTCAAAGTTCACGAAAAGCTGCGCACGAGCATCGACGTTGACCCTGTAAACATGCTGTAGCGTTTAGTTGGTTACTTGAGTGGCATCGGCAGGATGCGGGTGGCACAGACAATCTTGTCTGTGGTCGCGGCGTCATTGCCGCGACGCAGAGGGCTTCGCTTCGCTCAGCCCCACAGGCAGGAATGCCTGTGCCACGCGGAACAACTGAAGACGAACAATGAAAAGGCTCTAATCGCCGTACCGTTGCGAACCGGGCTTTGGTGCACTCTGCGCCGCTTTGTTGCGGCTCTCACGCACGCGCTCGCTGTATCTCATCTGACGGCGCTGGAAGTCGTCGCGGGGTTCCACAGGTTCAGGCTTCGGCGAAACTGAGTAACGGTATTGCTGCCCTTCTTCAGAATCTTGGTTCCAGACATTCAGTTGCTCTTCACGCAGACGACGTTGTTCTTCGTAGTAGTCGTAGTTCGGCGTGTAGTAACGATACTCGTGACGCTCAACCTGTGGGCGAGTCTGATCGGTGACCGTCCGTGATCGATGGTGCCCGCACTTCGTTGCACCCATCCCCGACGACGCGAAGACAATCAAGGCACTGATCAGTAGCGCCATCACGGACATCACAAACCCGGCCTTCGGCGCAAACGACTGTGTAAGCGAATTCCGGGCGCAGACCCGCTTACTGCACATGGCCGTATAAATGCCGCCGATCGCCATGATCACGCCGGGCACAAGCCCGCACACGGACAGCGACATCAGCAACGAAACCATGCCAAGCCCGAATGCAGTAGTCGCATGCGGGTCGTTGGTCGTCTGGAAGTTCACGGCGCGTCTATGCGGCAGGCGTATCGGCGCCTGTGCCGGGTTCTTCTTCTGCCATGTGGTGTACGGTGGATAAGCGTAGGGAACGCTTGACTGCTGCCGGACGGTGATCTTCTCACTACAGTCGGGGCAGGTGATCCGATCACCCAAATAGAACTCGCTGACCTGACTGGACCAGCCACAATTGCAGCGAATTTCGAATCCCATCGCGGCACCCTGACTACAGTATACGCCCTAACGCGACAAACGCACGGAGTTTGAAAAACAAACGTGCCTCGCAGTACAAGTAAAGACCCCCGGCTCGCGCCGGGGGTTCAGGATTCTCATCAGCTTGGTGAATCGCCTAGTTGTCGCGCAGTTGTTTGCGCGACTCGATCAGTCGCTCATACTCGACGTCGTTGAGGAAACCACGAATCAGCTCGCGCTGCTGGGTCGTCATGTCTTCGTCGTACTCGCCGAAACTCGTCATGAAGCGACGTGCGGCAACCTCGTCACATCCCAGACGCAGGTTTGCCGCAATCACGGCCGCGTTGGCCTGGTCCTTGAAGCGTCCGTTGCTTTGCCAGTTCAGATAGAACTCCGCCGCTTCGATCATCGCCTCAAAGTCATGGCGATACTCTGCCTTGCGGACAAGCGAGTAAAGCGTGATCTCATCCAGCGTCCCGTGATCGGCGATTCTTGCGGTTGGGTCGTCTTCAATCACCGAGCCGGTGTTGAGCTGAATCTGATAAAGGGCAACTTTGCCGCGCGGCGCGCCAACATCGTTGAGTGCGGTCACGACGACCGCCATGTTCATCGGCTCGCGCTCTGTGCGGCTGCGTGAAACCTCGTCACTCAAGGTCTGCAAGGCCGTGTCCAGCGTTTCGATGAACCGCTGATATTCGGCGCGTCGATTCATTGGCAGGTCAGCGATCTGGTCACCCAGCCAGCGGTTGCGACGCATAAGGTCGGAGTATTGCAACTCCATGCTGATCAACTGGCGCTGCAAGTCCGGGTCTTCAACCCGCGTATGAACGACATTGCGGCGAAGCGACTCGAAGCGCGCCTGCTGGTCCGCCAAGGCGGGCAAAAGATCATCTTCAGTAGGCGTGACACGCGCAACCGGAAGCGTTGACGCCCCGCCGAGACCATCAAGGTTTTCGGGGTCGTCACTCTGAAACAGCCCCGGCACGCCAACCAAAGCCAGTACCAACGCGGCCGCGGCTGCGCCGAGACCAACCTGAACAATGTGCTGCCAGACAGGCACCGGGGCGGAACTGATCTGCATACGTGCACGCCCGACGAGTTCTTCCTCGCGGACACGCCCGATCACGCGCTCATCAAAGCCCGGTTTCGGCTCGTGTGTCGGCAACGACCCGAGCAGCTCAATGGTCCGCCGCAGCGACTCCACCTGCTTTTTTAGCTCGGGGTTGCGCTCAAGTTTGCGTTCAAACTCGCGCTCGTTTTCGGCAGTCATCTGCCCGTCCACATACTCATGGACTTCCGGTGCAAACGGCTGGTACTCAGAAGGTTTCATCCAGGGGCCCTAGTTTTCTTGAACTGCCTAACTCACGTTCATAGCCGTGTTACGAACTTGTTACGGACAACGCCAAAACGCACAGCAATAAAAAGACCTGTTCTTTGATCTCGTGTGTTCAGCACGCCTGCGGTCTATCCGCCCGCCGCCGAATCCGGCTCGTCGCCATCGTCTACATCGACAAATCGCCCGATGCGATTGGTGAAGAATTCACGCGCCCGGGCGAGCCGCGCCGACACCGTCTTCACGCTGCAATCGAGAACCTGCGAGGCCTCCTCGTGGGTCATCTTCTGCACGTCGACAAGCTCAAGCACGTCCCGGAACTTGGGGCTCATGGCCTCAAGAGTCTCTTCGATCATGTCGCGCAACTCGTTGTTGGTTGTCGTCCCAACGGGGCCGCGACCGGGATGCTCAAACTGCAACGAAGGGCTTTCGTCGTCATCCTCGCGCGCGCGCCCACGCAGCACCGTGAACGTGACAGGGCGCTTTTTGCGGATGTAGTCGGTGACGAGGTTACGCGCAACGCGATACAGCCACGCCGAGGCGGTCTGATCACGAATTTTGTCCAACTGTTTGTAGAGGCGTACGAAAGTTTCCTGAGCAATATCCTCAGCCGTAGCCTCATCCCGCACGAGTCGATAGACGTACGTGAAGATGGGCCGACGGAATTTCTCGAGATATCGCTCGAACCGTTCCATACGCGGCGAAGCCTTACTTGTAGGCACTGGTGCTGCTTTTGCTCGTTTCAGTGCTGTGCCAGCTCTCATGTCCGGGCTCCGGGTAAGTGTATGGCCCCAATACGTCTTACGGGCATACCCCCCGAAACCGGCAGGAATTCACAACCACTGATGCTGATTGTAACCGCCCATTACGTTAACATTTAGGGCGAAAGGGAATGGGCTTGGAGCTTTCGGTAAAACGCTGGAGCTCGCGCAGGCTGCTGTATCCTCTGGCAATCTTCGCGATCATTGCGCCAACAGTCGTTATGGGGCTGTTCGGTGCCTATGCGTTGCGCGAGATTGAGCTTCGCCCGTCACTCTATCGCCAGGAGCTTCGACAGGTCCAGGAAGGCGTTGAAATCAAGCTTGAGCAGCGAATAGCCGGGCTGCGCCTCGGGCCTCCCAAAGATGAAAAAGACCTTGCCCGGGTAAAACAAGACGTCGGCGAGTACTTCACGGCCTACAACAGCGCCGTCGCCAACCGTTGCTTCTACGGGCTGAACAACAAGATGCGCGGCTCGGATTCCATTTCGCGAAAAACCGACCTAGCGATACCGCCGTCTCTGCTTGAGGCAATTCAGCAGATGGCGCTTGAGCCGAAGACCGAAGTACGCCGCGATGCCCTCACTTTCGCCCGAAGCGGCGAGCAGACGAGGCAGCCACCGCCCTACGTGATCTATTACGACAGCATCTCCGGGGGCTTTCTCGCCTGGGAGTTGAACCTCACGGAAGTCGACCGCCTGATCAACACGTACCTCGATGACGCCGAGTTGAACAACGATTCGTTGATGCTCGAGACGTCGGACCGGTCACAACTTGACTGGCGAACGCGCCCGTCGGACAAATACGAAACACTCGGTTTTGTGCCGGTACACGCCGAGCTTCTGCCGTCGCGGTTTCTTGTGTTGAAGCTGAACACGGACCGCCAGTTCAAGAACGACAGCCAGTTACTAAGCACGATCTTCGTCGTGATCGCGGTTTTATGCGTGCCGATTGTGGCCAGCGCAACGCTCATGGTTGTGCACCTGATCCTGCGCGAGGCCAGCGAAGCACGTAAGAAAGTTGACTTCGTCAGCAACGTCACCCATGAGCTCAAGACCCCGCTGACGTCGATCCGCATGTTCGTTGAAACCCTGAAGCTAGGGCGCGTGAAGGGCGAAGAGCAACGCAACGCCTGCCTCGACGTAATCATGAGCGAGACCGAACGTCTGGGCGCCTTGATTGATCACGTACTCAGTTTCAGCAAGGTCGAGAACCAGGTGAAGAAATACAACTTCCAGCTTCACAACCTGCCGCAGATCGTTCGCGACACCATCAGTCTGTTCCGGGCGCAGATGTCGGGGCAAGACGGTGAGATCCGCCTCAAAATTCTGCCCGGCGTGCCCAGCCAGGCGACTTTCGACAAAGACGCAATCCGCGAAGTGTTGCTGAACCTGCTAAGCAACGCCATTAAATACAGCGGCGACGACAAGTTCGTCACGGTCATGGTCGGCATCGACCGCAACGACCTGTTCATCGAGGTCGCTGACCGTGGCGTCGGCATCCCGCCCGAAGACCAGAACCGAATCTTCGAGAAGTTCTACCGCGTCGACCAGGCCTTGAGCCGCAAGGTAGACGGCACCGGGCTCGGGCTCGCAATCTGCAAGGAAATCGTGCAAGCCCACGATGGGCGCATTGCCGTCGAATCGGTTTGGGGAAAAGGCAGCCGCTTCACGATCTACATTCCGTATAAGAGGGCCAAGGCCACACGAAGGCCTACAGGCACGGCAATCCGAACCAACTCGACACGCGATACCAAAGTCGAGGCAGGAGAAGTGGCATGACCGGCAGGCGCTGGCTGATAGCTGTCGCACTTTGCGTACTGACGCTCGTTGGCGTCAGTCTCGCGCAGGAATTGCCACAGCCTGATGAGCCGCCCGCTGAGCCCGAGAAGAAAGAGAGCTCGCTTCAACCAAGGCCTGAAGACGACCCCAAGACAGAGTTGTGGGTGTCAAAGCTTGGTGCGGCACGTCCGCAATCAATTTCCACCGAGCCGGGTGTCCTGCTGCATCACTGCATGTCGCCGCAGGGTGATCGCTTTTTCTACTTTCGCGAAGTTGGCAAGAACGACGGCAAAGACGGACGCCCCACGACTGTTTCGTACGCCCTTTACACAGTCGGTGCCGACAAAAGCGAAACCAAGGTCGCCGACACCGGCGCGGACACATCACCGCCGATCTTCATGGGCGACGGACGAATCCTGTTCACTACCCGCCGCTACGACATGAACGATGACGGCTACATCGACATCCTCGACGACCCGACTCTCATGGTCGGGAACCGCGACGGAGGAAACCTGCGGCAGGTCGCGCTGCTGGAAGCAGGCGAAACCCCTGTGGCCATCTGGCGGGAAGACCGCGAGGTACTCATAAGCACGCCCGGCGAAGACGACGCCAACGGCTGGATCATCAGCATGAACCTGATCCGTGGCGAGCGCGAGAAGGTTGTCCGCGGTTTCAACATTGAGTTGGTTCTTGAAGACGGGCGCCTGCTGGTAGAGCGTCAACAGCCGCCATCACCCGACACACCGAGAGGGCGTCGCTTCGATCGCTGGGGACAACCGGTCGTCGGCGACGAAGAGGCCGAGCCCGAGCCACCCTCATTGGTAGACAGCCCGGAACACTTCATTTTCGACCCGAAGGACAACTCCGAAACATTGCTGTACAGCCCGAACAGGCGCTCCCGGATCATCGTCGCCGCTGAGGGCTCATACTTCGGGCACCAGGAGCCCGACGACCCCGAGAACGGAAGCGTACGCTGGAACCGCTGGGGACCGCCTGAGACGCTGTCTTCGCAGTCGTCCGAGGTCGTAATCATCGACGACCCGCAACATCACGACACACGCGTACGCAGCGCGCGCTACAACTACCAGACCATCGGCTGGATTCGCGACCGAGGGTTGCTGGTCATTGAGCAGGGCAACCTTGGTTCAAAACTGTTGCTGTTCGATCACTCACTGACCGCGCACCGGCTGGCCGACTTTGATCTCAGTGCACGCGGTTTCACGGCCAGTGCCGACGGACTGACCGTCGGTTGGCTGCAGGTAGAAGACACCGACAAAAACGGCTACCTGCAACCGTGGAAGGACCACAGCAGCATCCAATTCATCCGCATCGAATAACCCGATTACCCACACAATGGCGAAGCGCTCGCCCGTTGCTAGAACCCTTCACGGAGGTTCACCATGCCCGTGACCAAAAAGACCGCGAAGAAGACGAAGACCAACAAACCCAAAAAGCCGGCCGCCAAAAAGCAGCCAACCGTCGCCCAACTGGCCGAGATTGCGCTGAACGGCAAGGGACAACGCCCCATCTATGCGCCGCGTGGCAAGAAGCTGCACGCGAAGTCGTGGCTTACCGAAGCGCCGCTTCGCATGCTCATGAACAACCTCGACCCGGCCAACGCCGAGAACCCGGCCGACCTGGTTGTCTACGGCGGCATCGGGCAGGCCGCGCGCGACTGGAAAAGCTTCGATGCGATCATCAAGTCACTGCGTGAACTCAAGAACGACGAGTCACTGCTGATCCAGAGCGGCAAACCGGTCGCCGTCTTCAAGACCCACACCGACGCGCCACGGGTGCTGATTGCCAACAGCAACCTCGTACCCAAGTGGGCAACCTGGGAACACTTCAACGAGTTGCGTGACCGCGGGCTAATGATGTTCGGCCAGATGACGGCAGGCTCATGGATCTACATCGGCACGCAGGGGATTCTTCAGGGAACGTACGAAACCTTCGCCGCCGCCGCGCGCAAACACTGGGGAAGCAAGGCGACGCTCAAGGGCAAGCTGGTCGTAACGGCGGGGCTCGGAGGCATGGGCGGCGCGCAGCCACTGGCGGCCACGATGTGCGGCGCGGTTTCATTGAACGCGGAAGTTGACGCGTCAAGAATCCAGCGCCGGTTGGACACGCGCTATCTCGATGAATGGTCCCCCACCATCGACCACGCCATCG
>JAGQRE010000067.1 GCA_020425695.1 Planctomycetota bacterium | reverse complement strand
TGATGCAAGCCTCAGCGACTTACTCGCGCAAGGATGAAGCCAAGCGCCTGAAGTCCGAGAAGCCCTTTCCGCCGAAGGCCAAGCGCCTGGCGTTGATCTTTGGCGTTCTGCTGATGGCGCTGATCAGCCTTCCCGCTTTGCTGGAAGCAACGGGCACCATCGTGAACATTGGCCCGTGGCTGACGTTGCTGATCAGCATTCCGATTACCGCGGCCGCGATGGCGACCATGGGCTTCCTGCGTGACGGGCTTGTCGCGAACATCATCAGCGGTGTGATCGTGCTGTTTGCGGCGCAGGTAGGCTACGGCACAACGTTCAGTCCGGAAGAGATCGAAGCGGGGCGCGCATTGCTTGTACGCAGCGCCGCGCCGGCCATCACGCTGGTCATGCTGGCTTACTTTGCAATCAGCCTGAAGACCCACCTGCGCGACCTGCACTACATGATCGCCGAGGGCGAAAGCATGCAGGACATCATGACCCGTATGCAGCAGGCGAATGTGATCAAGAAGGCCGGCGGCGAGCCGGTACTGAATGAAAAGGGACAGGTCGTCGACAAGAACGAGCTGATGCCCCGCCCGGGCTTTCGCCCCAAGAAGGGCAAGACGGCCAGCGCCACCAAGGGCACGAAGAAGCGTAAGAAGCCCAAGGTACGGTAAGAATTCAGAACGACTTCGCCGTGATATGCAGCGGCTTGCTGAGATCCCACTGCTTTGCGGCTGTGCTTTCCTTCAACCGCTCAATCAACTCACGAGCGTTTTCGGCGACTAACGGGTCCACCTCAATCGCGGATGGTCGCTTGCCCAGGGCCGCTTCAACCGCGCTGCCCCAGTACTGTTGGTAGCTTTGCCTTGCACCGTCCGGGCCGAAGGGGCCGTCTGCGTTCTTCAGTGGCAAGAACTGTTCTTCACGCGGGACTTCAAGGCAGACCACGTTGCTCGCCATCGGGATCACGTCGAAGACAAAACGCTCGAACTTCCATGCGTTGGGCTCGGTCGGTGAAACCTCGTTGCCGTCAGGGTCGATGTGCGGGACCTTCTTGTGGGCCGCGTGCAGCGGCAGGTCCATGCCGCGCTCAACGAGGCGCATCAGGAAATCGGTGCTGAACAGGTGTACGGCAATGCTGCCCTGCCAATAGCGGAGGCGCCCGTTGCCGTCTCGCTCGTTGGCTTGCTCGTCGCTGAATTCGGTGTACTCAACGATGCAGGGTACGCCTTCGTCGTGGCAGAAAATGCCGACGCGCTCGGCGGGGTCTTCCTTGCGCACGACCTTCAGCGACACCTCGGCGCCTTCACTCAGGTGCAGCCCGATGAACGCCGGGTCTGCGACGGGCACCTGCAGATTGTCTACCTGGATGTAACTGATTACGCGCACGCCGCGCTCGCGCATGTCTTTCAGCATGCCCTTGTCGTTCAGCGCCTGTACGACGCCACCGTGACCGTCCGGGCCAGTGAACAGGGCGTCTTTACCTGCCATGACGAATCTGCCGTCGGCATCCAGCGCGGGCATTTCGCCCTGGGCGAAGAATTTCACATCGTCCGGGTTGAGCCCGAAGTAGTCATGGTCCTGCCAGAAGTTGCGAGTCTCGGCTTCGTTGTGATTCCCGACCATGACGTACAACGGTGGCGTCTTGCCGTACTCGCGCCCGATGCGTTGCAGTTTGCGGGCGAAGACTTCGAACAGCGTCATGCCGGTCAGTGGCAGAATTTTGTAACAGCCTTTGGGGCCATCGAACCCGAGACGCGTACCCTGCCCGCCCGCCACAAGCAGTACACCGACGCGCCCGTCACGCAACTCTTTCTCGCCCTGCGGCGCCATTGCGCGGGCACCATCAGCGAGGTTGTAAGGAAACTTCTCGTTGCTGAGTTCAAATGCCGGCGCCGGTGACAGCGTGCGCTGCTTGGGCTGTTTCAGCTCGGCCATGGCGTTTGACATCTCCGCCATGCGCCCAAGGTTCACGTTCTCCAGTTGACGCGTCAAGCGGCGCTTGCTGCGCTCGCCCAGTTCATCCCACCAGCGGAACACGTGCCCCTGGCCTGCCGCCTCGAAAGCGGTTCTCAGATCGTCAGCCTGATTGTTCATCGCACCTTAACCCTTTTGTTCACGACAACGGGCCGGAATGCACCGGCCCGCGTCGCGGATAATCATATGACGTAACCAATCAACCGTCGGTTGGTCCGGCGTCTTCGCCGCCGCCTGTGTCGCCACTTTCGTTGCTCTCACCGGTCATCTCACTGTTGTCCGGCGGCGCAATATTGATCACGGTCTTCTTGACCTCGCGGTCCTTGATCGGCTGGCCGGTCCACTCACGGAATCGATTGAAGATTTCGTAGTCAACATAGTCGTAGACTGGCTTGGCCGACGGATTGTCGCGCAAGTCGCGTACAAACGACGCCTCCGGCACATCGTACAACGCAACCGGTAACGTCAGGATTCCGACGACGATCAACAGCAGGATCACGAAAGCCAGCAGAACACGCTTGCTCTTCTTCTTCTCGGGCTCGCCGTCCGTTGCCTCTGTTGCCGCAGGCACTTCCTTCTTCGGAAGTTCGCGCTTTGAGCCGGTCGGGAGACCCTTCTTGGGCGGTGGCAACTTGCCCTTACCCTTGCCAATCGGCGGCAGGTCTTCGTCGGGCATGTCGTCCGACGGAAGATCAACACCGCCGTCATCACCGGGCAACTCGTCGGCTACGTCATCGTCAAAGCCCGGGGCGGGTCTGCCTGTCGGCTGCTTGACCGAAGCTGAGGATGTGCCAACGCCGCGGCGAAGCGGATGGACTTCATCGTCCATGGAAGCCGGCGCCGTCGGGACGTCATCAACACGATGCCCCGCCTGCGGAAGTTCAACGTCTGCAAAGTCGTCCGCACCGGCACGACCCTGCTGGCGTCCAGTATCGCGCCGAGCCGGCGGCATCTGGGCCGGTGGCGGGCTGAACAGCGTCGCGTCCATGTCAGCCGCGGGCTCGTCGGACTGGAACGGCTCGGGCTCAGCAAACGGTTCATCGTCGAAGCCGCCGTCTTCACCCCAGTCGTCGCCTGCGGGCTGGGCTTCCATCGGCTGCGCTCCACCCATTTCGGGTGGGCGCGGGCTAAAGACTGTACGATCCATGGCGCCGGTCTTTTGGCGACCGCCGGCCGCGATGCCCGGAGGCGGCGGGCTGAACATCGTCGCATCCATATCCGGTGCGCCGCCCAAAGGCTTGGTGCTGCCCGTCGGCGCGCTTTCGAGATCTTCAGGCGAGCGAATGTCGTTACCAAAACCGTCGAAGTCATCTCCGGCGGGCGCAAGCGAGGGCCCACCGTAGGAAGGCTGCTGGACTGCAGGCTCGTCGTATCCGCCATATCCGCCAGCGTTTGCCGGGGCAGCGTCGTCAAACGTGTTGATGGTCGGCAACTCTTCGTCGTCGGGAGACGCAAAGCCGTCGTACTCCGCGCCAAGGGATGCCAGCTTGGGGCTGGAGTCCATGCGCTCAAGCTCCGCAGGTTCGTTGCCGAAACCGGCATCCTGCTGCGCGTACGGGTCATCGCCGAAGGGGCTGCCGCTGTCGTCACCAAAACCCATCGGCTCGGGGGCTAGATCGCCACCACCGAAGGGCTCGGGTTGCATGTCGTTACCAAAGGGCTCGGGCTGCATCTCGTTGCCAAAAGGCTCCGGTTGCATTTCGTTGCCGAACGGCTCCGGTTGCATGTCGCCACCGAAGGGCTCGGGGGCCATGTCGTTACCAAATGGCTCCGGCGCCATGTCGTTGCCGAACGGATCCCCACCAAATGGGCTGGCGTCATCCGAGCCCATAAAGTTGGCGGCCTCGGCTTCCTGTTTGGCCCTGGCGTCGGCCTTTGCGCGTTCGCGTTCAGCGCGAACTTTCTCTTGCATGTCCGGCGGCGGCGGGCTGAAAACAGTCGCGTCGGGGTCGGCACCCTGCATGCCCGAGAACTGCGGCACTGCGTCGCCTGCGAAGTTCTGTGCACCGACTCGCCCGGTGGGTTCCTTCACACCCGGCTTCTGCACCTTCGAAGTGTGCTTCTTCACGACCTTGATGTTCAAATCACGGTCGATCTGCGAAAGTTGATCCTTGTCCAGCAACTTGGCCTTCTCAAGGATCATGCGCACGCTGACCTTCTTGCCTTGTTCGGCAAGCTGGCGCTGCTTTGAAAGCACCTGTTGAAGGCGCTGCGCGTCTAGGAAACCTCGAGCGACGGCCTGTTGCCCGTATCGGAGATTAATTGGCATGGGTTATGGACGCCCCCAAAGAGTCTCTGTTCACCTGCCGATGCAAACTATGCATCGTACAGGACTTGTGGCCTGAATCTTGAGAATCAGCCAACAGCCGAGCAAGTTAAAAGCCTGTACACCGCGCAGTATAACTCACATGACAGCTTCCGATAGCCTCCTTAGGGCAAGCTGAACTGCGTCATTGCCGGCGTCCACACCCAGCCAATCCCGCCCGGACTGCCTCGCTGCCACCAGCGCTGTTCCGGAGCCGCAACAGGGGTCAAGGACGAGGTCGCCCGGGTTTGTAAAACACCCGACCAGTCGATTCAGCAACGCCAACGGCTTCTGGGTGGGGTAACCCACGTACTCGCGCTGGTTGCCGCGCAGGGCCGGAATCTCCCATACATCCCGAAGGGCGGTGTGCGTGTAAGCCCCGTGCTCGTCTTCCTTGATCTCGACGTTGCTGAAGCCGTAACGGTGCGCCAGGTAGCTCTTTTCACGAGTCAGGTTGAAGGTGTAGTCCTTGCCGGATGCAAAAACGTGGATGCTGTCGTGCTTGCGCCCCAGCCAGCGCTTGCTGAGCCCGCCTGTCCGGTACGACCAGATGACTTCATTGACGAAGGCGTTGGGGCCGTACAGGCGCTCTAACTCGATTCGTCCATGATGCGCGGCACGCCAGTCAAGGTGCAGGGCGATGACGCCGTTTGCCTTCAACAACGGCTGCGTGCTTTCAAGCAACCGGCGCAGAAACGCCAGGTATTCGCCAAGCCCGCCCGGCCATCGGTCATCGTAGCTCGGGCCATCGCTGCGGTTGCTGCGCTTGCGCCCGCTGAAGAACGGCGGGTCAATGTAAACCAGCGCAGCCTTGCCTTGCGGGAGGCCCGGTGCGACGTCAAAGATATCGCCGTGGATGACTTCACCGCGCGGCTGCTTGTTGGACACTGGCCACCTGTAGAGGTTAGCGGTATGTTGATCACGTTCTCAGGGGCAACACAATGCTTGTCAACCCACGATCAGGCTCGACCAAAGGCGGCGTCGTATTGCTGCCCAAGCGTTTCATGATCGACAAGGCAGTATTGCACAGCGCCCAGGGTATTGCGAACACCGGCTTCGCGGTGAGCGTACCCGAGCTTGCGAAGCACTCCGTCGACATCGACAACGTGACTCTGGATGAAATTGTCAGCGGCGTCCAGCTTGCCAAAGAAGCAGCCCGCGATCTGCGACGGACGTTAGGCGGCGGCAAGAAAATCGGCGTCGTTGGGGCGTGGCTTGCGGGCACGCTTGCACTGCTGGCCAGCGAAGAAGAATTTGACGCATCCGTCGTTGTATGCCCGTTCGTCAGGCTGCCGGTCGCCGATGACGTGATCATTCGGCAGCCGCTTGATGTCATGGGCAAGGCCCGCGCACCGATACTGGCCGTGTTTGGTGAGCTTGACGGAGAAGTGCCGATCGAAGACGTTCGCGCGCTTGAGAAAGTTCTGTCAGACAGCCCCTCTGACGACGAGTCGTACACTTACCCCGGCGTTGGTCACGCATTCTTCGACAACGAAGAGGGCAACCGCGAATACCGGGAGGCCGCCGAGCGTGACTTGTGGACACGCATCGACCGTTTCTTCGCCCAGCGCATGGGCTAGTCAACTAACGGATTAATCCGGCGCAGCAGTATCGGCGTGAGGTTCAGCCCGTCGTCGATATCGGCGACCAGAAAACACTCGTTCGCCGCAAGCTTCACGTTTGCCAGCTCGAACTGCTCCGGCGCGGCCTTGTCCCCGTCCTCAAACACCAGATACAGCAGCGCGTTGCGCCCCTCAACACTAACCCGCCCCTCATAGGGTTGGCGGGTTGAAGTCGTGCTTCCGAAGGGATGATTGGCGGGGTACTGAATCGGCGTCCGATTGGGCTTGTCGATAATCGCGCGGGCACTGCCATCGTCGTAAACAACAAGCGTGATGGTGTCACCCATGTTTTCGAAGTGCCCCTGAATTTCGGTGTCCAGCGCATTCGCAAACTGCGTAGTGTCTACGTTCCCGATCTGGATCACGTTCTTTGTCGGCGGCACGGGATCGCCCTTGGCGCTTGGCCACGGGCCTCGATACACACCGCGAACGCCGAGCCCACCGGTCCGGAACCAGCGCAGCGTGGTGCCCGCGCGTTCGATGCAGGCCTGCAACAACTCTTCTGACGGCTGTTTCGCGTAGCGCTTGGCGACCGCCTTGATCAGCATGCTTTCGGGTGTCCAGGGCTCGATGACGGTCCAGATCAGTCCCGGATCACCCCAGGCGATCAACTTGCGCTCGACGGCGGTCAACTCTTTCCCGATCTCAGACTTCAGCAGCGCTTCGAAGTCATCCGCTTTCCAGTTCATCTTCAGCAGGAACTGGACGAGTTGTGGGCCGTTGTAGTGACCGCCCTTCTCCTCGCGCCCATCATCCAGATTGAATTCCCAGAGCCCTCTGGCGAGCACAGTCTCTGCGGATGGGTCGTCGTATGCACGAAGTTCTGCGCGCATGCGGAATGCGTCCAGGCGCTCACCATTCAGGGCGCGCTGCAAGATGCGGAAGTTGAACCCGCGCGCGTATAACCACGCGACAGTTTCACCGAGGTCATACTTGCGGGTCTTCAGCATCCCACTGATCGCCGACGTGATCTTCGCCGCCTCAATCTTCCCGTCCGTAAAGACTTCCCGTACGCCCGCAAGCTCACGTTGCTTCGACAATTCACCTTCAAGCTTGAGCGCATCGTCGAGCAACTGCCGTTCATCTGACAGCAGGTGCGCATGCACGAAGACGGAAAGTTCGTCGATGTCAGCCCGCTCAAAGAGTCGCGACAGCAGGATCTTCGGGTCCACCAGATCTTCGCGCACTTCCTGCTCAAGAAACGTGCGACCTTCATCGAACCCCTGCGGCACTTTCGGTAAACGCGGCTTCTCGCTATCGGCGAAGACCGTGACGCAAACGGCGAGCAACAACAAGGCTGACGTGACAAGCTTTCGCATCGCGCCAGTGTAGCGCCTTTGATACGCCCCCACCAACAGGATCACGCTTCGGCGCGAAATCGATGGATCGATGACGCGTAGGTTTCGCCGCCAATGACCAGTTGCAACGACTTGCCGGAGATCACGGCCACGATGTCGTTCTTGCCGCTGAGTGCAGACGCAGCGTTATCGACGAAGTTGTTGTCGAAGCCGATGAACTCGATTGATTCCAGTTTGCGCACAACGCCGCGACAGCGATCAAGAATTTCGCGCGCCTCACGCTCGGTGCGCTTCAGCATGACGACCTTCGCGTCGTAGTGTTTGAACGTGACTTTGTCGAGTTTCTGGACACGGCACTGCCCGCACTCGACCCAGAGTTTCGGGCGATAGTCATCCTGGCGTACCAGCAGGTCCGGCTTAAAGCGGTCACCCTCGTCCATGGTCGGCTCGATCTGTAGTGCAGGATCATGAAACAGAGCCATCGCCAGAATCTTCAAGACGATGTGCGGAAGCCCCTCGCCCGGGCGGGTTTCAAGCACGATGCGGCGCTCGGCGAAAAGTTCGCGGTCGTAGTCGTTTACGCTCAGGTCAACGTTCAGGCGCATGGCTTGACTGTGATCTGTTTGCGAAGGGCGGGCAATACCGACACGAAAAAAAGAACCGGGGACGGTTTCCCGTCCCCGGTTTGAAACTGCAAGCTCAAGGTAGCAAGTACCTTATGCGCCAGGCTGGAAGCCCTTGGGCGCAACCAGCATCACGTTCGGGTCCTTGCCTTCGCCGATCTGGCTCATGCCGAGGAAGCCGAGGTAGATGCCGAACAGCCAGCCAATGCCGCACCATGAACCGATGAACGAAATGATGGCAACCATCCAGCATTTCTTGATCTGGTCCTGGTACCAAGCGCTCTCCTGCTGGCCTTCCTTCTTCACGATGTAGCCGAAGATGACCGGGCCCCAGAATGAAAGCACCCCTGAGAGAATCCACATCAACTTGGCGTTTTCAGCCAGTTCCTTCGATACGCCAATCGCGTCAAGCGACTGCTGTTCAACTACTGCTGGTGCGTTGCCTTCGTCTGCCATGGGTTTGTCCCCTTGATTTCTTTTTTCGGTACCTTGTGAACGACTTTAGTTAGATGTCCGCCCGAAGCGGTCAGGCAATATAGAGTGACCAAAGCCTTTGACTACCGCTTTTTATGAAAATTGCCCCCCGCGACGTTCAACGCATCACGAATGGAAATGATTTATCGTTCTGCCTTTGGTCACGCAACCCATATTCTTGCATGACGTAAAGTTAAATCCCGGCAGACGATTTCAGCTTCTCCGCAATGTCCGTCTTTTCCCACGGGAAGCTCTCGCCCGTGTGCCCGAAATGGCCATTCTTAGCCGTTTGGCGGTAGATTGGACGGCGCAAGCCCAGTGTGTCAATAATCGCTTTTGGTTTGAAGCTCAGGTGCTCCCGCAGCAGCTCAATGATCCGATGTTCGCTGACAGCGTTCGTCCCGAACGTATCGACCGAGATGCTGACCGGCTCCGCCACACCAATGGCGTAGGCCAACTGAATCTCACAACGCTCCGCCAAACCGGCCTTTACGACGTTCTTCGCGGCGTAGCGGGCCATGTAGGCCGCGCTGCGGTCAACCTTGGTGGGGTCTTTGCCGCTGAAAGCGCCGCCGCCGTGGCGACCCATGCCGCCGTATGTGTCTACGATGATCTTGCGACCGGTCAGCCCGGCGTCACCGTGCGGACCGCCGATGACAAAGCGTCCCGTCGGGTTGACGTGATAAATTGTGTCTGAATCCACAAACTCGCCCGGCAGCGACGGCTTGATGATCTCTTCGATCACCTGCTCGCGAACCTGCTCAAGCGTGACGTCCGGTGAGTGCTGTGTCGAAAGCACCACCGTGTGGATGCGTGCGACTTTGTGGTCTTCGTATTCGACGGTGACCTGGCTTTTGCAGTCAGGGCGCAGCCAGTCGATCTTGTTCTCATGTCGCGCTGCCGCCTGCGCTGCCGTCAGTTTGTGTGACCATGCGATCGGCGCCGGCATCAGCTCCGGCGTTTCGTTGCTGGCGTAGCCGAACATCATGCCCTGGTCGCCTGCGCCTTGCTCAGCGTGCAGCCCGGCGTTCTCGTCAACGCCCTGCGCGATGTCGGGGCTTTGCCCGTGCACCGTAACCATCACGCCGCACGAGTTACCGTCGAGCCCATACTCGCCGTTCGTGTAGCCGATGTCGCAGGCTGCCTTGCGGGCGATGTCACCGACTTCGGCCAGTACATCAATCGCCTTGGTGGTGATCTCGCCCATGACGATGATCTGGCCGGTGGTCGTTGCGGTCTCGCATGCAACGCGGGATTCGGGGTCTTTGGCGAGAAGCGCGTCAAGGACGGCGTCCGACACCTGGTCACAGAGTTTGTCCGGGTGGCCTTCGCCGACCGATTCTGACGTGAAGAGTTTGCGCTCGCTCATGACTGCTCCTGCCCAAAACTGCCGGCCTGCCCGAAAAATGAAGCATTGCCTTATAGAAAACCGTTACGCCGCGGGTAGCCCATGACTGACAAAGTCACTGAACCAGTAAGCGTACGCGAAAGCCACGCCGGAGCCAATCAGAACACCACCAATCGTGTCGCCAATCCAGTGCGCGCCAAAGTAAACGCGGCTGAACATGCACAGTGGGATCAACGGGACGAAGCTCAATGACACGGGGTAATCAAGCGGCCCCAGCAGAATCAGCAGCGTCGTGATAGCGCCGGCCTGCGCGCTGTCGCCGGATGGAAACGCCGGGTTGCTGACCAGTTTGCGCAGCTTGAAGGCACGCTGCGCTTCGAGTGGCGCAGGGCGTTCTCGTTGAATCCAGTGTTTCATCGGCGACGTGATTGCGACTGTCGTGATCGCGGCCATCGTACAGACCGCGCCAAAGCGCCAACCCAGCCACAGACCCAAGCCCAGAATCACGAACGGCATCACATAACTGCCGAACAGCATACCCGGTATCACCAGAAGATAGTCCAGCGCCCCCAGCCGAAGGCGGTGAATGCGGGCAGACAGGGAATGATCAAGCTGTTTCATCTTGCTCGACTTTTCGTGTGCATTGGCGTGATACGCAAGGCGCAAATCATCCGGACGTCACGCGTCTTGTCGCAACTGCCGCTATACTGATCGCCATGAGTAACAGAGGAAGACTACCGACCGGGCGTACTGCGGGACTGATGGTTTCGCTCGTGCTGCTCATTGGCGCTGCGTTGTGGTTTGGTGGGTACCTGCCGTTCCGCTTGCGACCGGACGGTATTTACGGCGGCTGCGGAAACACGCCCGCCGACACAAACGCCGACGGGCTGATTGACCGCCCGAAGCTCTACCTGCCCGAGCCAGCAAAGAAGCGCAGCGGCTACTACCGCGTCACCCGCGTTGTAGATGGCGACACGCTCGAAATTGAACACAGTGGAAAACCGGAACGCATCCGGCTGATCGGTATCGACACGGATGAAATCGGACGCGACAAAGTTGACCCGGACAGCTACGGCTGGAAAGCCAGCATGTTCGTGTTCGACCTGCTTGAGAAAGACCCGCAAGTCAAGCTGAAGTACGACGACGAGCGCACAGACAAGTACGACCGCACGCTTGCCTACGTTTATCTAACCGACGGGCGTATGCTCAACGAAGTACTAATGAAAGAAGGCTGGGCCAAAGTCATGCGTATCGCCCCAAACACAAAGCACGCAAACGACTTCCAGCAACTCGAAACCGAAGCAAGAAACGCAGGGCTCGGTCGCTGGCAGTGACGTGATTGCGCCTTGCGCCACAGCCCCGCACAACCACATACTCATCAACGTGACTGAAGACCTCGACATCGTGACCCAACTGCCGCCGCTGAACAAGCGCGGCCTTGCCATGCATAAAGGCGAGGCCGGGCGTCTGTTTTGCGTTGCGGGCTCGATGGGAATGGTCGGTGCCGCCACGCTCGCATCTCGCGCGGCTTTGCGCACCGGCGCCGGTCTGGTACGCGTCGGCATGCCCTGGCGTCTCGCGGCCGTCGTAGCCGGACGTGACCCCAACGTCATGACCAGCGCTTTGCCCGAGACAGAAGACGGCACCATCAGCGCCATGTCACCGGCGAAGATTCTGAAGCAGGCAGAAGGCTCCGACGTCATGCTGATCGGCCCCGGGCTGTCCCAGAACCCCCAGACCGTGCAGGCCGTAATCAACCTGCTGCCACAGGTGAAACAGAAGCTAGTAATCGACGCCGACGGGCTGAACGCAATCGCCCACGATCATTGTGAAGTGCTGACGAGTATCCAGCGCACCAACGGGCTGCCCATCCTGACCCCCCACCCCGGGGAAATGCTGCGCCTGCTGGGCGACGAGTACGACGGCGCAAGCCTGAAGGAAGGCGATGAGCACCGCCGCGACGTCGCCGTGTTCTTCGCCCGCAAATACAAAGTTGTCGTTGTCCTGAAGGGCTACCACACTGTCGTCACCGACGGGACCAAAGTCTACGTCAACCAGACTGGCAACCCGGGCATGGCCAAAGCCGGCGTTGGCGACGTACTGAGTGGCGCGATCGCGGCCTTGCGCTGCCAGGGGCTGGGTTCGTTTGAAAGCGCATGCCTTGGCGTCTACCTGCACGGGCTTGCAGGCGACATCGTTTGCGCCAAAATGGGCGAGATCGGCATGATCGCTACGGATATCATTGAAGAACTGCCCGAGGCCGCCCGTCGGCACCAGGCGCAGTCGGAGAAAGCATGAGCGCGCGCGAACTTGAGGACGCCCATCTGGTCCCCAGCTATACAAAGCTGCCTTTGACCGTCGTGCGCGGCGAAGATGTCTGGGTGTATGACGAGAAAGACGAAAAGTACCTCGACCTGTACTCAGGGCACGCCGTCTGCGGCATCGGGCACTCACACCCGAAGCTGGTAAAGGCCATCCACGAGCAGGCCAAGAAGCTGATCTTCTTCAGCAATGCCGTCTACAACGACACACGCGCAGAGGCCGCCAAGCTGCTGATCGAGTCCGCGTACCCGAACAGCAAATCGGTGTTCTTCGTCAACAGCGGTACCGAAGCAAACGAAGTGGCCATCAAAATCGCACGCCGCGCCACCGGGCGCCCGCGCGTAATCGCCATGGAGACCGGCTTTCACGGGCGCACCGTCGGCAGCCTCAGCGTCACCGGCAACCAGAAACTGCGCGACGACTTTCCGGAAAACCTGGCCCAGTACACCGACTTCGTGCCCCACGGCGACTTCGACACACTCGAAGCCATGATGAACGAAGACGTCGCGGCCATCATCCTTGAGCCGATCACCAGCGTCGGCGGGGTGAAAATCGCCAGTCGCAAGTATTACGATAGCCTGCGCGAGCTCTGCCTCGGCTACGGCACCGCGCTGATTTTCGACGAAGTGCAGACCGGCTTCGGGCGCAGCGGCGAAATGTTCGCCGGCATTCACTGGGGCGTTGAACCGGACATCTGCACCAGCGCCAAGGCCGCGGGCGGGGGCTTCCCGCTGGGTTGCGTGATCCTGAGTGAAGCAATCTCCAGCGCACCCGCACCCGGTGAACACGGTTGCACATTCGGCGGTGGCCCGCTGGCGATGGCAGCGCTGAAGGCGAACCTGGAAATCCTGCGCGACGAAAAACTGGTCGAGAACGCTCGCGAAATGGAAGTCGTGATCCGCGACGAACTTGGCTCGGTTCCTGAAATTCTGGCGATTACAGGCAAAGGGCTGTTGCTCGGGCTTCAGCTTGAGTGCCCGGCCAGACCGATCGTGCAGGCGCTTCTCAGCAAGAAGATCATCGTCGGCGGTTGCGACCGTCCCGACATGATCCGCCTGCTGCCGCCGCTGACCGTCAAGCCGGAACATATCGCGCAACTGAAAACCGCGTTGATTGAGGCCCTGGCCGCCATCAAACAAAGCGTGTAGGCGACTCGCGGGTATGTGTAACTGAACCGCTGACCCAGAGTCTTCATGAACAACCTGCCCGATGACGATGACGACACGCCGCCGCCTGATGACGACGAGGAACACCCGTCCACTCTCGGGTTGCTGTGCGAATCACCCGAGCCGCCACAGCCTTTCGAAGTCATGCAGCGCCTTGAAGACGCTGGCTACAAGCTCGAAATCCTGAACGAAGACGCTTGGGAAGACGCCGTCTGGGCACGCGTACTGAAAGTCGATGAAAGCCCCCACGCCCTGATGATCTGGTGCCAACGCCGCAGCGACGACTTTCGCCCGTGGGAGTGGGCACCGGCCCGCTGGCGTGATCAGGAAGAGTTCGAGCTCACCCGCAAGTCGCGCTGGATGGTCATGCTGCAGACGTTCTATGAGCCGGACGAAGAACCCAACGACCACTTCCACGCGCACATCAAACTGGCCGACGTCGTGGCTGAAGGTCTCGCAACCGCATGCATGGACACAAACTCCATGTTGCTGCGCAGCAAGACCTCGCTGCATGAACTGGCTGAATGCAAGGTCGCGCCGGCCCCCGAAGAGATGTACCAGATTCACGCCATCAGCGACGGCGACATGTACTGGCTGCACACCCACGGGCTGCGGCGCTTCGAAGTACCCGAGCTGGAACTGATCGGCGTTCCGCGCGAGCACCTTGAGGACGCATACACAGCCTTTCAGTGGCTGGTCGCCTACGTTCTGCCGGTGTTCATACCCACGGGCGGCATCGACCTAAGCTTCGGCGCGGACGTCGCGATCCGCCTCGTCCCCTTTGAGCGAGTGATTGAGCGCCGCCCGGCGGATTCGCTGGCCGGAAGTCGCGACCGCGAAGCACCGGAGCACCGGGGCTGGCGGCTCGTTGTCTGCGACCAGCGCGACGACGGGCGCTACAGCATTGAACAGTTCCTGCGCAGCGTACAGGGCGACCCGATTTTCTGGCTGAGCGATGAAGAGAGTGACCGCCGCGCGCACCTCGCCCGTGGGCGCTTCGGGCTGGCAGCGGCCGCGTGGTACAGCACCCAGTTCAATCAGCGACGTATGGGCATCAAGGCCGGTGTGCCGTACAACGATGCGCGTGAAGACTTGAGCGACCTGATCGGTTCCGAGAAGTTGCCGAAGGGTGTCAGTCGCGAACACATGTGGTTCGAGTTGCAGGCGATTGAGAGCAAGCTGCTGGTAGCCAAGCTCGAAAGCGAGCCGGTGTTCGCCACCTACATGAAACGAGGCGAGGTCTACCACCTGCCGCTAAGCCAACTGTCCGAGTTCAACCTGATTCTAGACGGCCAGTACTACAACCCAACAACCATATCCGAACTAGACACAGTAACCCTAAGAACCGGCCGCAACTCATGAGCGCTGCTACTCCGGTTCCAGAACACACTCGAGTTCGTGATAGCCAGTCTGTGTTGCGGCAACCCTCAGCGTGACGGGTTTGAAACCTGGAACCACGATTTCAAGCGTTTCCGCATCACGTGCTACATCGGGCACGAAGAGAGCCGGCCTTCCGTCGCGCGAAATCAGCATGCTGCTGCGCCCCTGTGAGTCAGACTCTCGTGAAGGCCCTGTCACGTAACGCCACGCGCCGTCGTCGGTGCGGAACTTTGTCTCCCATAACTGAGCGGCTTTGGCGTCAAGCGAAACCCCGCTCTCAAGATAGATCAACAACGACTTGTACTTGGGTTTCAGCGCTATCTGGATCTCGTCGGGTTTAGCCGAGACCTCGGATTCTGAATCCAATGGCACGCGGATCGTCTCAAACCAGTCCGACTCGATCTCAAGCGAATCTGCTGACAACTCCGTCCATGTATGGTGCTCTTGGCGTTCACCCGGATGTATCTTTGCCCAGTAGGACTCCTGACCACCGTTTCCCGCATGCACCCACGCCTCAAGCTTATTCAGCCACGGGGGCAGCCGTTCGCTCTCAACTGAGGTCAGAAGTTGGACCAGGCGCCTATCAGGAGAGGGCCAAGATGGCGAGGCCGCTTCCTTCCATTCAGTAACGCGAACTGCCGCGTCGGACACCGTGAACTCGTCGGAAATCCAGCTCGATTCGTGTGAGCGAAACTCCAACCGATAGATACCGGGCCAAACCTCGGAAATTTTGGCTTGGCTGTTGTCCCAGACTATCGACTTGAGTTCATGCTCGACTCCGCCACGCTCGACCAGATGCAACGAGTACTCTGGCTTAATCAGATGCTCTTTACCTGCAGGCACGGAGACGGTGACCGGATAGGACTTCAGGCTGCCTGTCCAGCGGTGCTCGTCCTCGCCGGCAACCTTCAACGGAAAATACGCACGCGTGTTCTCTTCGCCGAACCAAACCGCCACCCGGTGTGAGCCAGGTGGCACATCCCGAAGTTGGAAGCTTCCGTCATTGCTCAACCTCAGGGGAATGAGTTGGGGAATGTGCTGATGGCCAGTGCGCTCCAGTTCTAGATTGGCCCAAACACTGGCATTCTCACCCTTGATCAGAGTGCCAGATACGGAGGTTGTGCCTTCCGGGTGAACCTCAATCTGCCCCTTCATCGTCCCGCCTGGCTTTACTTTGAAGAAGAACTCGCGGCAGGTTGCCAGCGAGACATCGAACCAATAGTCACCGGTACGTGCAGCTTCAAGAACGATTCGACCCTCGGCGTCCGAGTGCGGCCCTACCCAGCCGCCCCTTTGTCGCTCATTCCCGTGACGGCTCTGTCTGTATAGCCGCGCGCCTTCAACCGGACGACCTCGGTCGGTTACCACAACCTCTAACCGACCAACTGACTGGTCCGTCGTCGTGCCATCCCAAGCGTACTCTCGCACTGCAAGAGTCTGTGGCGCGGTTTCTGCATCAGGCACAAGCTTGAGGCTGCGCATGCTGCCTGAATCTGTTTCGCGCGCGTACTCTTCGCGCCCGGCCACGATGGCCACGCGCCCAGGCCGCAAGCCACGCAATAAGGCCGCCCCCGCTTCATCGGACAGCGCGGCAGCCACTACTTCGTCGCCAAACAGCGCATCCTTCGATATGGCCCAAACCCACACCGGCCTTGGAACTTCCCCGTCCATGTTTCGGACGCTGCAGACCACGCTTTGCTCCGGCATGTCTTCGTCGAACGAAACGACTACGTCCTCATCACCGACCTTGACCTCGAAACGAAATGTGCGGCTGTAATCAAAACTCACAGGTAACCGACCTTCATCGGCATAGCTGTAGGGACTGCCTCGCACGGAAGGAATCCGACCTCGGTACTTACCGGGCGGAAGACGAAGTGCAATCTGACCTGCGTGGACGCTTACGGATTGGCCTATGGACGCAGCTTCCAGAGCCGACGGAAGCGGCCAAGTACGCACAACATCAACAGAGCTAATGCTCCAATCTTTGGCGTCCGGGTTCTTGAGTGTGATCGGGACAAGCGGCGTTAGCGACACTCGCCCAAGGTCCAGCACCTGACCGCTTTCCAATTGCAGCGGGTCACTGCGCCACTCCAGATGACTGAATACGCTCAGAGAAAGTCGAATCTGCCCCGACTGGACGATCAGTTCCAGCGCTTGGTCTGCCGAAGCGCCACGGGTCGACTCAAGCAGGCTGCTGTCGTCGAAGATCGCGGTGACCGCTGCATACACACCTGGGATTCGCTCGCCCGTCACTTCGTCGATGGGCGTAACGCGGATGACACCGTCCTTAGACCTGACTGGCTGCGGCTGGTGTTCCGGACGGTCTTGAGCCTGCCCCTTGATCTCAGGCTTGGGCGACAGTGGGATTGATTCTGCGCGCTCCGGTGTGCCCGATGAGAGGCTGGTCATCCTCGGGCCGAGGACCGCCACGGCCGTGACTACGAGCGCTGTCATGATCAGGATTGTGATGATCTCGCGGCGCATGGGTATGCTTTCGGGGCCGCCATGGGGTTGCCGGATTATAGCGGCCACACCAGCCGATTGCGATGCGACTCCCGAAAAACGGCAGGTGCCCCGGGCGGGAGAGGGGTCCGCCCGGGGCTTCGAGTTGCCGGGCTTGCTAGCCGCAGCATTTCTCGAGACAAGGCTGAATGATGTCCGGCGGCACTTCGTCGGTCTCGTTCAGGTAGACCGTGCCCAGGTCGTTCTGCATGTTCGCGTTGGTGCATACTCGCAACTCGCCCTTCCAATGCTTGTTGCCGCTGGCGAAGACGCGCATGTCCCAGCTACCGGTGGGCAGATAATCGAGGGCGGCCTTCACGTGGCACGCGGCCTCATCTTTGGCGCAGTCGAACCAGACCGTGTGAACCACCATCCCCTCGCTGTCACGGAACTCGATCGTGCCGTTGATCCAGTCGCCCGTTTCTTCGCCGAGCATCCGCAGGTCGAGGCTGGCCGTGGTGCGCGTCATCAACTGAATGTCGCTCGACAGCCGGCTGGTTTCGCCGCCACGCACTTTAAGCTGAAGCCCGCCGTCACCCTCCCACAGGTAGGTTTCGGAATAGCAGCACAGGTAGACATCGCCGGCCCCGATGTCGTTGATAATGAACGTACCGTCTTCTGCGGTCGTGGCCTGCCCGCTGGTCATGTCGCAATAGGCGTAAACCACCACGCCGGAGATCGGCATCATGCGCTCATCCACGACGCGCCCGGTGATGCTTGAAGCCTTGCCCATGGTCAGGTCGAGGTCTTCGCGAACGTCGCTACCGAGTTCGACTTGGTCCAGCCTGCATGGCGTGTAGCCGCCGCGCGTTGCCTGCAGCCAGGCGTTCCGCCCGGCATCGGAGCGCGCATAGTAAGTGAGTTGCAGACGATACTGCCCGAACTTGTCGGAGAACCCGGTGACAGTAGGGAACATGTTCGGGTCGGGCTCGAAGCATGGGCGCCTGCGGCAGGTGACCGCTTCGCTTTCTTCTCTCTTCTTGGAGAGAAGCGAAAGCCCGGCGACATCCAGCCCGGCCGTGACGCTGGCGCCCGGCACTACGATGCCGTCCTGGTCGAGTGTTCGTCCGGCGATCACCAGGACGACTTTCTCCAGCCTGTCGCCCCATGACTCGAACGTTGCGCTGCCGGTGAAACGACCGTCCGCGTCGATTGACTCGGGTGATTGATCCGGCTTGAGCACGATGACTTTGTCAGTATCGACCGGCTCGGGTTCTGGCTCAGGTTTTGGTTCTGGATCGGGATCCGGGTCGGGAGCCACGGGGCCGATGGGATCAAGCACAAGGGCTCCGCCACTGCGGCCTTGGCCCAGAGGCTCGGCCAACAAATTCGCGCTGTTCGCAACGCGCGGCGCCGGGCCCGGCTCGGCCAGCGACAAAGCCGCCGTAGCAAGCCCAAGTCCGACCACGCCCGCGAGGGAAGCAATCGTTGTCCAGGTTTTCGAGTATCGGTTTTTCATCGCGAGGCCCTTTCATAACGTCCTTATCTACGACGCTAAAAGGTACCCCGCGGTTCCCCGCAACGGTGTAACGGCTGTGTAAATGAGATGCTGACTACTCGCTTGGCCACAAACGCGGCAGAAGCAGGAAGGGGTTGGAGAACCAACAACGGTGCCCCGTGTCCAGTTCTCGAAGTTGCTTCAGGCTTTCGTCACTGAGATAGCTCATCTGTACCGCAAGTCGTTTTAGATGCGGCAGCTTTGTCAGTGGCTCGACAGACGCCGCTTGGGCCGGATCACCACCCGGCCAGACTTCCAACCACTCCAGTGACTCTAGCTTGGACAAGGCCTGCACCGATGGCGCGTCAAGCTCTGCCGGGTCGATTCGCAATTGCTTCAACTTGGTCAACTGTGCAAGCATCTGAATGTCCGCAGCCCGGACCATGTAGCCCTCTAGTACGAGTACTTCAATCTCCTTGCACTGCACCAACGCCTTCACCGCCGCACCGGCTGCGTCACGGGTATCGAGTCCAAGATCGCAGCTTAACGCGAGCCGCTCAAGCTTGGTCAGCTCGCCAAGCGCCCTAAGCTGCTCGACTGGCACGACCTCCGAATCAAGAATCGCCAGCCGCTTTAGCGACTCACAGCCCTTCAAGTACGGAAGCGCAACAGTGGCACGCTTGCACCTGTCGAGGACTAGAGTCTCAAGGCGGGTCAGACGTCCAATCGCTTTGTAAGCAGACGTCGACAACGAGCTTGCGCGGCGTATCACGAGTTCACGCAAGGGGCCGTCACGATCGAAGAATCTGAACGAGTCGCCACTAAGCGTCGGGAGGTCAGTTTCGTCGGAGAAAGGAGCCTCGCGCAGCACGATGCTACGTAGTCTCGGCAACGTCGCAAACTGCGCCAGTATGAGGTCCGAGGCGAAGTGCCCGCCGAGTGTCAAGCGCTCAAGACTCGAAAGCTTGGAGAGTGCTTCAATGTCTGCCTTCTCCGTACCGCCTGCGTTATCGAGAGTCAACTCACGCAAGTTTGGGCAAGACGCCAAGAAAGTCGATGACAGCATAGTGTCGCAAAGCGACACGTACTCAAGGCGTTGCAGCAGTGGTTGTATGCCAGCAAGCTCGCCCCCAAGAAGCCCCTCGGCCGCGCGCCCAGCCACTGCCAGACGTGTCAGTTTTCCAAGGCTGGGCAGAACCTCGACCCATGGCGGGTTCTGATCACCATCGCCGTAGGACAAACTCAAGCTCTTCAGACTGGTCATCTGACTGAGAAACTCGGTTAAATCGAAGGTACCGAGTATGTTCATCTCAAAGACCAACTCATGCAGTCCACCAAAATCGTACGGTCTAAAATCGCTGATATCCGGGAGTATGGCCTGATAGAGGTGCAGCCGTCGAAGTTGGGTTAGCTGACTGATCGCCTTGAACGTGGCTACGCTAAGCTCGATCTCATTAGTCGCAATCGATCCACCAAGCGCCAGCGTGTGCAGGTTCTTGAGCTCCGCGAGGCATGCCCACGACTCGTCACTCACGATGCCAGGGTTGTAGTCGACACACAG
>JAGQRE010000066.1 GCA_020425695.1 Planctomycetota bacterium | reverse complement strand
GTAGGGGCGATGCTTGCGTCGCCCGTCAGTCGGCGTCGCGCGGGCGATGCAAGCATCGCCCCTACAGTTCTTTGACAACGGTGTTGAGTTCACGCCCTCTTGCAGGGGGCACACGTTCTGCGCGTGTGGTCTAGTGCCCAAGACGCTTCCTTGCCATGGAAGAGACCGCGGGTTCTTCGCAAACGACGCATGCGCCGTTTGCGAGCGTTGTCGTAGCAACCCCGCCACGCGCTCCAGTTTCAGCAGACATTCGGGCCGATAGTGTCAATGCCAGCACACGCGCCTTGCAAGTGCGCAGTCCGGGTTGAAGTCCCGGTCGGTCCACCAATTGCGAAGCAATTGTATCGGGCGAAACGCATCGTGTTTCGCCCGATAGGGGAAGGGCGCGGAATCCGCCGCCCATCCAACGACTCGTCTTCTAACGGGACAGGATGCGGGCTTGCGAAGTCCGTGATGGTGGTTCGAATCCACCCGAGTCGGCCAACTGCAGTTGATAGTTGGCAGTTGATGGTTGATAGCAAGGTCAGATACCACCAACTACAAACCACCAGCTATCAACCGACTTCAGAGACATAGCTCAATGGCAGAGCAGCCGGCTGATAACCGGCCGATCGTGGTTCAATTCCGCGTGTCTCTACCAAGGCTCCATGGTCCAAAGGCTACGATGCCTGGTTGTCGTCCAGGAGATCGGGGTTCGATTCCCCGTGGAGTCGCCAAACTTACGCGATGTGGTCCAGGGGAAGGACGCCTGCTTCGGGAGCAGGAGAACGCAGGTTCGAATCCTGTCGTCGCGACACCCGGTTCGTCCAATGGCAGGGCGCTTCTCTTACAAAGAAGAGACGAGTGTTCGATTCACTCACCGGGGACCATTCGCGCAGCGAATCCCCGGCAACGGCGCAAAGCGTTGTTGCCGGGTGCGCAGCGATTGTATCGGAAGAAGAGCACTGCTCTTCTTCCGATAGGTGAAGGTTCCGTTGTCAGCAAGAACGCTACGTCGTTGAAAACACGGCGCTTGCGCCGCCCGCGGGCGTGGCGAGCCACGCCCCTACCACAACACTACTGCGGTGAGCTTCGGAAGCAGACGGGTTTCATAATCCCGTACATGCCGGTTCGACTCCGGCCACCGCTATCATTCGCAAAGCGAATGTATCGGGACTGAAGCATTGCTTCAGACCCAATAGGTGAAGGTCACGTATTTCCACGGTCAACAACATCAAACCCAAGAAAGGAGGCCAGTCATGGTCGACAGTCATCGTGTTTCACTTGAGCGTGTACTGGTTCTCAACCGGATCTGGCAGCCGATCGCGACAGTGGTCGTCAAGCAGGCCCTGACACTGGTGTTCCGCCAGCGCGCGCGTGTCGTGTGCCCGGAGAGCTACCAGATGTTCGACTGGGCCAACTGGCTGAGTGACAAGGCCGTCCGCAGCGATGCGCATGTAATCGAGCACGACTACATCCGCACGGCGCATCTGCAGGTGCGCAAGCCGGAGGTCATCACACTCGCCAAGTATGCTGGCTACCCGAACACGGGCGTGCCGTATTCGCGTCGCGGCGTGTTCGAGCGCGACAACGGGCAGTGCCAGTACTGCGGCGTTTACGTGCACAAGCGTGCCATGACGATCGATCACGTGCTGCCGGTGTCACGCGGTGGTGGCACGAACTGGACGAACTGCGTGCTGGCCTGCCAGCGCTGCAATCACAGCAAGAGTGATCGTACGCCGGGCGAGGCCAGCATGGCGCTGGCACAGGAGCCGGTACAGCCGACGCGCGACCAGCTGATTCTGAGCGGTGTGAACATGCACGAGAGCTGGAAGGCGTTCATCAACGAGCGCCATGTGAAGGTGAAGTTGTAGGGACACGCGGCCGCGTGTCCCTACCCACTCGCGAGTCGTCCAACTGTTAGGACGCCGGGCTCTGAACCCGGAAACGGTGGTTAGAATCCATCCTCGCGAACCAGATTCCGGGCGCGAAAAGCATTGAAGGGTGATGCGCCGCCCCACGGCGGAGAAGCGGGTTCGATCCCCGCAGCGCCAACCCAGGCCGGGGCCCGGGGCCAGGCTGGTCTCCAAAACCAACCGGGGAAGTTCAACTCTTCCACGACCTGCCAACTGCATTCACCAGAGTGTCGATCTCTCAAGCAAACTTAGGGAGGCTTATTGCCTAAAACTGACAATTTACTGGGGTGTGACTTAGTAGTGTGGTTTTTGTTTGACTAACTATCGAAATCACTACGACAATGAGTAGCAAGTGGGGATCAGCAAACCTAACCGCGCCACATGCGGCGGAACGGCAAGGTTCCCTGCCATCGTTCCATAGGCTCTCAAAGTATGCTCAACGTGGGGTTGAGGCTCTTGAAGCCGGTTCCAACAAACGGATGTTCAAATGACTCTCCTGCGGTGGCAAGTCGCCCTCATGGCGATTGTCGTGTTTGGTGGCGTCCTTAACGCCCAAAACCTGGCGCTCAGCGCTACGGCTACGAACTCTGGTGGCGGGACGCCGCCATCCTATGGCCCCGACAAGATGAACGACGGCTCGCAGAGTACTCGACAATGGTTGAGCACCTCCTCATCAAGTCACTGGGCTCAACTGACGTGGGCTGCGCCGCAGTTGATTGAGTCGGTGACGACGCGTCAATCCGGCCCGACAAGCACACGGTTCATGACTCAGGCAACGGTCCAATACTGGGATGGAAACAGTTGGGTCGTTGACTCCAGTTGGGACGTCAGTGCGACCATGCCATTGGACTACACACATACTCTCACAACTCCACGCGCTACGACGGCAATCCGGCTCGTCAACATTGTTTGTGTCGGCTCGCAAGCCAGCAACCCGTGGATCAAAGAGTGGGAGGCAACCGAACCCAATGCCCCAATATTGAGGGCAAACGCCGTGACTGGGTCCACACAGAACGTCACCGCAAATCAGGCCGGTGAAATTACGGCCGGTCGATTCGACTTGGCCATGAATTCCTTAGGAAGTGCCACTCTTTCATCCATAGAGATTTCGGCCCTCGGCACCGGCAACGACTCTACGGCCTACGGCAGCGTTGCGTTGTACCGCGACGTAAACAGTAACAACACTTACGATAGTGGCACTGACGTTCAGATCGGCACGACGGCCAGCGGGTTTCCGAGTGACAACGGTACGCTCGCTTTTGCTGTTGTGGGCTCGGAGCAGGCCTTTGCTGCCAACGAAACAAAGACCTACTTCATCGTCGTGACAATGGGTGGTGCGGGCTCTCCCCCGGAGACGCTGAGTTTTCAGGTCTCTGCGCTTTCGGTCTCAGGTACAGGGACGGTTTACGGGCTTGGCAGCGCCGTAATGGACGGGCTCATTGTTGTTGGTGATGAAGTGACCGTTGACTCCGGTAATTTTTCAGCCGGACCAGGCATTGTACCCGATGCATTGACGGATCTACCCATCGGTTCCTTCGAACTGGCGGCCTCCGTCACAAGCGCACAGAGCATTACTTCCATAAGCGTTCATCAGACCGGAAGCATTGCTGACGGCGACGTTACGGCCGTCAAGCTCTGGAACGATGCCAACAACAACGGCACGATTGACACCGGAGAGGCGATCTTCGGCAACGCGCAAACGCTCTCAGGCGGCGTTGCTACATTCACAGGAGCGCCCCTCATTAGTCTCGCCACAAGCGCTTCCGTGAACGTCATTGTCACGATCAGTTACAACTCAATTGCGAACGGTACGACGATGGGTTTCTCGATGACCGCTTCAAGCGACATCGCCAATACCCCGGGTTCAGCCCGCGAAGTCACAGCGCCCAATGCACCGACCTACACCAAGTATCTGATCAATAGTTTTCCATATGTTCAGAACTTCGACGCCTTCACCCTCGGCACCAATCCCTCCGTTCCAATCCCTTTTCCTGAAGGATGGTTCAACGACTTGAGTGACGGTGGTCTCGATTGGGGTGCCGACTACGGCACGACTCCGAGTAACGCCGGTCCAACTAGCGATCACACCAATGGCACGAACTCGAGCAACGCCAGATTCATCTACGTAGAGGACTCTACTCTTAATTCCAGCAACGACCCCATGAACGTTCTTACGCCGCCCATCGACATCTCTGGGCTTACGTTGCCTCTGGTCGAATTCTGGTTGATCGCCCAGAACAACAACAATCCGGCGTACGAGAACACCCTGCACTATGACTTGATTGACGTAACCACCGGCAACATCACGAATGACTTCGTCACAGCGCACAAAGGCCTTCTGAGCACTTGGACGTTGCAGACAATCGACCTTTCGTCCGTTACTGCGAGTATCATCCAGATTCGCTTCCGTGCTGAAGGAACGGGGTCCAGCTTCTATTGCGATCTCGCAATCGACGACTTCAGTGTTCGTGACCTGCCGGACATCAACGTCAAGAACGGCAGCAACATGACTGTGGCCGCTGGTGGTACCGACGCTGTGGGAACGGTTCAGAACACCGTCACCACCACGCTGAACTACACCATCGAGAACAACGGCGGCGTTGACCTTACCGTCAGCACCGTGACCTTCGCGAACCACAGCAACGTCAGCCCGAGCGCAACGGTTCTCTCCAGTTCACCAGCCGCGACCGTAACGGCCGGAAGCACCACGACCTTCGATGTTCAGTTCAACCCGATCGGCGCGGGCGCGTTCCAGTTCGATGTCACGGTCACAACGAACGACCCGGACACCCCGAACTACACCTTCACCGTCAGCGGCACCGGCCAGGCCAACGCTGGCCCGACCATCAGCATCCCGACGACAGGCTCCAACTGGCAGGCGAACGGCAGCAACTTTGAGCTGTTTGTTGACCCGGGTGCGGCGATCAATGACTCACTTACCGCCGACGACCCGACGCCGGACAACATCACCATCACCGTCACACCGCCGGCCACCACGTTGACCACACTGACCACCTCACCGGTAACCGGTGGCGGCACGGCCAGCACAATCAGCATGGACTGGGTCGGCACCGCCGACGCAACCAACGCACCAACCGGTTACGTATGGCAGATCCAGATCAGTGACGGCATCACCAACGTCAACTTCACCGCCACGATCTTCGTCAACGACCTTGCGCCAACCAGCGCCGCGGGCACCAGTGCCACCGGCGGCAACGGCCAGGGCACCGCGACGCCGTACACCGGCTCAGCACTCGTTGGCAGCACCGCGGCACTGACTCTTGCCGACATGACCAATCCGAACACGGGCCAGGCCATGACCCTCGGTACGATCACGCCGGATGCAGGCAACCCGGCCGGTGGTTCCGGCTTCACGGTCACGTTTGTTGCTGACTCGATCGTGCTCACCCCAACGGCGGCGCTGCAACTGGCCGACGTCGGCACCCATGCCTTCGCCGTCGATATCGACGACGCTGGCAACACCACCACGGTCTACGTTTCGGTTGATGTAGTAACGCCGGAGATCGACGTCGCACGCAATGCAACGCCAATCGCCGACGGCGGCACGGACACGATCACCGGCGCGCTCGCCGGCCAGTCGATGGTCCTGACCTACGACATCACCAACAACGGTACGTCCGACCTGACGATCACCACTGTGGTACTGTCAACACTGGTCAACTGCACGGCGAACGTCACGGCCAACCCGGCCGGTACCGTTACGCCGACCAACAGCACCAGCTTTGCAGTTACCGTAACCCCGGGCGTCGGCGCGTTCAGCTTCGACATCGCCATCAACAACGATGACGTTGACGAAGACCCGTACGACATCGCGGCAAGCGGCAACGCTGCTGCTGCACCGGAGATTGACGTTGATCGCGCCGGCACACCGATCGCTGACGGCGGCTCTGACGCCCCGACAACGACCTACACCGGCACCGGTAACGATCTGGTCTACACGATCACCAACAACGGTACGTCCGACCTGATCATCACCAGCATCACGACCGGCGGGCTCGTGAACTGCACGGCCACCGTGACAGTTCCTGCGACATCGCCGATCGCCCCGGGCAACAGTGCCGACTTCACAGTTCAGTACACACCGACAGCCGACGGCCCGACTTCGTTCACGATCAGCATCGTCAACAACGACGCGAACGAAAGCCCGTACGACATCACCGTCAACGCAACCTCCACTCCGGCTCCGTCATCGGGCGGCAGCGGTGGTGGTGGCGGTGGTGGCTGCGCAAGCAGCACTGACTCCACGCTGCCTGTGATGGCACTGCTCGCCCTGTTCATGCTCGGCGCAGTGGTCTATCGCCGACGCCGCGCGTAGTCTGTGAAGTTGATTCACCGCAAACGGGGAGGCCATTGGCCTCCCCGTTTTCTATTCTGCGCATATGAAACGATACGTGATCGACGAGCCCGGCCCGCAGGCAACTTTGCGCCTTGAAGAATCTCCCGACGCAATAGCCGAGGCTGGCGAAGTGCTGGTGCGCGTTAAAGCGTGCAGCCTGAACTACCGTGACCTGATGGTCCTTCGCGGTAGTTATGGCGAGATCAAGCAGCCGCTGGTGCCCCTTTCCGATTGCGCCGGCGAGGTCGTCGCCGTGGGCGCAGGTGTCGATGGCTTCGAACCCGGCGACCGCGTCGCCGGCTGCTTCTTCCAGAACTGGCAGGCCGGTCGACTCACGAAAGACGTCTACGGCAGCGATCTCGGTTTCGGGCAACCCGGTGTGCTGTGCGAGCTTCGTGTGTTTCACCAGCACGGGCTCGTGAAGTTGCCGCGCTACGTCAGTTTCGTAGAGGGTGCCTGCCTGCCGTGCGCCGGGCTGACTGCATTCAACGCCGTCGTGCCGCACATCGCCCGTGACCGAACCGTGCTTTTGCTCGGCACCGGTGGCGTAAGCCTGTTCGCCTTGCAGTTCGCCAAAGCCAGCGGCGCAAGCGTGATCATCACCAGCAGCGACGACGCCAAGCTCGAGCGGGCCAAGGCCAACGGCGCGGATCACGGCATCAACTACCGAACGATTGAGAAGTGGGACGACGAAGTGCTTCGTCTGACGGACGGGCACGGCGTGGAACTCGTGGTCGAAACCGGCGGCGCGCAAACACTGGAACGCTCGATCAACTCGCTGGCACCGGGCGGGCATGTGTCACTGCTCGGCCAGCTCACTGGTAAGGCCACAGGCGTAAACGTACACGGGCTGGTCTACAAGGGCGCAACTATGCAGGGCGTTTTCGTCGGCAGCAAGCAGGACTTCCTTGCCATGAACGCCTTCGTGCCGCAACTCAACATGGCCGGTCTGATCGACGACATCGTCCCGTTCAACGAGGCCCCACGCGCATTCGAGCGCATAGCCAGCGGCAAACACTTCGGCAAAGTCGTGATCACAACCGATCAGTCGTCGCGATAGGCTGGGTCGAGGTCTAAGTCTTCATTGTTGTTGTTTCGGTCTTTGAGGATCGTCGCGAGTTCAGTTCCGCAGAAGTTCAACTCAACTGTCTGACCCGCGCGCAGCACCTTCCACGTCGTGCTGTCTTGGGCCAATGACAGCTGAACGCGCGCCCTGAACGTATCCCGGCCATCGAATTCGTGGCCGTCAATGGCGATCAGCAGATCACCGTTGCTCAAGCCCAGAGCTTCCACCAACCCGCCTTGCCGGACTCCGGACACTTTCATGCAATCGAACATTCGCGGGGCGAAATCAATCTCGGCGTTTGAGTTCAACTGCACAACCATGCGCCCGCCATAGGTTTCGAGCACGTACTCTCCGGGCGCAAGTTCCGGGATGATCAGCAGTGTGCCCTTCTGTTCCTTTTCGTCGCTCCACACGGCGACTCTGGAGCCAGCGTGCGAGAGTTCCAGAAGTTTCGCCTCGCGATCGGTTCGGCAGCGAATCGTCAGCGTGTAGACAGCAGGCACGCTCGCAGTGAGATTGTTTTCCCCGCTTACGAGGGTGACCTTCTGCCTCAGCAGTTCGGACTCGCTGTGCCTCCGCGTCAGCATCAGCACAAGTTCGTATTCTCCAGGTGCGTATGGGCCGAAAGCGAAAGGCTCTTGGTTGTCCTCAGCGTCGCGCCGGTCAATGTCGAAGTTGTCAGTGGAATCACCATGCTCGCCGGACGCTACAAGCGACCATGTTAGGCGCTTGCGCAAAGCGTGGTCATTATAGCCCGGCACCGTCAGCTCCACGCTCGCAGGCTTCTGAAACCGGAATTCTATGACGCTTCGGCTGGTCGCAGGATAGGTCTTAGTCAATCTTCCGTTTTCCCGGCTAGTCACTGTGATGATGAACTCCTGCGGATTCAGGGAATTGCCCAGAACCGCCTGCATTTCCACTCTGTAAATCCAGATCAAACCCGCTTCTCCGGGCGGGTAATACACGTGGGGACTACCCATGTATCGCTGTGCAACGCCAAGTTGGATTTGCACGTCACGGGTAGCTTGGCCTTCAGGATCGAACACGCAAACGGGGATATAGTCGGTGGCGACAGGCTCAGCCACTTTCATGTCGCAGCGCACAATGTCGTCGGCGACATGAATGTCGCGCCAGTCCAGAACCTGGCTGTCGCCCAGTAGCACGACGCGGTACTGGCGAGGTTCCAAATCGAGTATCAGATACTCGGGTTCGCGTTCGACCCACAGCGTGAAGTCGGCAAGCTTTCCTTTCCTATCTTCATACTCCAGCCGTGTACCCGGATCCGGACCACCAGCTGGAAACAGCATGATAGAGTAGTACTCGCGCTGGTAACCTTCCGGTATCGAGACGGAACCGCGCACGCCTGGCCGGCCCAGCAGTTGAAGCTCTAGCGAACGACCCGACATGCCGCGTTCAATCGTCAGGGCCGCCTCTTCGGACTGGTGAATGGCTTCATTGCCACTCCGGGCCCGCAGCTTCCAGCGCCCTGGGCGCAGGTGCAACTCAGCCTTGCCAGCCCGGTCAGTGCTCGCACTGGTCCGATAGCCTTCGTCCGCAGAGCCACAGCTTACGCGGGCGTCACTAGCCGCTGAGCCGTCTGGCATGCGGACCGTTATGGTCACGGTTATTCGCGGCTCTGCAATGAAGTCGATCGATGCGTCGGGCTTGATGTGGTCCGCGTTCTGGACGTTACTGATCGACCAGCCTTCTAGATCAGCACGCACAGCATACTCCGCAGTACGGGACAGGCCCTGCAGCGTGTATCTACCGGATGCATCGGTTACGGCTTCGTGTTTCGCCGAAGCACGCCATTTTTCAAAACGGATCTGGTCACGGATACGCTGCTCTGTGTTAAGCCCGGCCCAGCTGCGTTTTTCCGGATAGTACGACTTTGCAGTGACGACAACGCCCACTAGAGGTTGGCGCTGGTCGGTCAAAACCTGGCCCGAAACTAGGCCCTCCCCTTCCGGGACTGGTGGAATGCCGGCTTGTTCGATGATGCTGGCCAGATTGTCGACTGGTGCCGTTGCGGTTCGGTCCTCGGCCTGTTTTTTCGGGGTGGGTGATGACGAATCGAAGTCCAAGTCCGGTGTGTTGTCCGACGAACCCAGATCGGTGTTCTCACTGATGTACGGCGAAGACTTCTGACCAACTGCCACCCCGATTACGAGGCCTGCGAGCATGCCTAACAGCAAACCAATCGCCACGTAAGCTGCCTTGTTCATATTGGCTCTCCGTTGATTCAGTCGCTCATCCCGCGCTCCATCTGCAACCACTCCCGTTTGCCATCTTCCGGGTCGGTCATGATCGCGTAGAGCTCTTTGCCGCTGAAGGTGAGCTGCGTGCGAACGCCGTTGCGCAGCACGACCCACGTTGTGCTGTCCTGAACAAATGTGGCCTGAAGCTGCATTGAACCGGCGCTGCCGTTCTCCAGTTCCGCGCCGTCAATCTCGATCAACTTGTCGCCGTCCTTAAAGCCGAGAGCAGCGATCCGACCATCCGATGGTCTCAGGGTTAGTACGAAACAGTCAAACGGGCGGGGCTTGTAGTCGACGTTGCTCTGGCTCGGTACGGAAACTTCCATCTCGCCGTCGCGGGCTACAAGACGGTAAGTGCCGGCTGGCAGGAATTCGACCGTGACCTTTCCATCTACGACCTGCAAATCGTGGGAACGAATACTCAGGTTGCCCTCGCTTGACTCAATCGAAAAATCCGGGCGCTTTGAGTCCGTTTCAACGTTCACAACAAGCCGATACAGTTCAGGTACAGACTCCGTCAGTTCATTCTCGCCCGACACCATAGTGATCCGCCGGCGCTTTAACTCCAGCGCTTGATAACCATACCCACTCAGAGAGACCACCAAGTCGTACTCGCCGGGTTCGACCGGCCCCAGCGTGATCGGACCCTCGTCCGGGATTCTGGATCGCGGATCACTACGCCCAACGTGTGGTCTCTCTGAATCACCCTCAAACGTGGTCAGCCGCCAGGACAGTCGAGCCTTGGCCGGGTGATCCTGCAAGTTCGGAACGGTCAGGTTCAGCACAGCCGGCACAGCCAAGTGAACTTCCAGCACGTGAGTATCCGTCGCTTCATACCGCACAGACTTTTGGCCGTAGCCTGATGCCGAGATTCTGACTTCGTACCACTCAACTGGACGCTCCGACACGCCGGCGGTTCGCCGAATCCAGTACGAACCATCGTCCTTCACAACCGGTCGCGTAGACGAACTGGATGACCCGTTCTCATATCGGGCCGTCAAGCCAAAGTCGACCCCCTGCAGCAGCTTGCCCTCAGGGTCGAATACTTTCACAACGATGTAGTCTTCCGGTGTCGGTTCGGGCAATCGCAAGTCGAGTTCGGCAACGCCATCGGACACAACGACGTTCCCCCAGTCGAGAATCCTTCCGCTGTCGGAAAGGAAAATTCGGTACAGCCCATCCTCAACTCCGCTTACACGGTATCGAATCGAGCCGCCTTCATAGGTCACACCCCCACGCAAAAGCCCTCTATGGTCAGGCAGATCGTCTCCAGGCGGACCCGTGTCAGGCCCCAACTGTGCGTACACCGTAAACTCGGGGGTACTGAAGCCCGATGGCAATGTGATCAGACCTTGAATACCAGGCGCGGGTCGAAGCTGAATTGTCAACGGCTCAACGCCTTTGCCTGCTTCAACCTCAAGAGTAATCGTGTCCGAACAATACTCTGACAACTCGCCGGCTGTCGCGTCTATCGACCAGCGACCGGGTGTCAGGTTTAACGACGCTGAATACTCGCGCCTGTAGTAAGACGTGCGCTCTCTTTCCACGTTCGATCGATACCGAACCTCGCCGCTCTCGGGCGTCGATCCATCCGGCAGCCGCAACACAACTTCCAAATTCACCCGCGGATTGGCCACGAACTCAATCTGCGCAGGCGGTTTGACGCGGCTCATATGCTTTTGCTTACGCTCAATGCTCCAGCCCGGGGCATCTGCAGAAACGTAATAGACTACGTCCTTCGACACACCGTTGATCTGCCAAGTTCCATCCTCATGGCTGACGCCCTTTCGTTTCGAGACTTCGCTCCACTTCGAGTAGCGAATCTCCTGTCGAATACGCTCCTCCGGTGACAGGCCGGTGTACCGCCTGGATTCGGGGTATGAACTCGATGCCGTGATCTCGATTCCGGCAAGCGGTTCTCCATCAGCGCTGACGACCGTGCCCGTGAAAGCGCTGTCTCCTGTTGGAATCTCAGGAATCTGTGCCTCGTCAATAAAATCCTGAAGCGTGCGAGCCGGCCGCAACTTTGTTGCCTCAGAGTCGAGCGGCTCAGGGTCAGCGTCCACCGGCTCTTCAGCAGGCAAGGTCCCCAGCGGCACTGGGTCACCACCCTGCTCCGGAATTGCATGCTCTGAGGGTTTCAGGAAGTACCCAAGGGCTGTCCCACCGAGCGTGCCCACCAGCAACCCGATCGCCAACAACACCAAACTGTTCTTCATGATTGGGCTCCGTCATGCCAGTTCTGAGACTAAGAAGTCTAGCCGTTTTACAGCAGCGTTACAGAACAAGTCACTCGTGTGCTCTACACTCTGTGTGCGACGCCGTCGCATCAGTGCAGTGGCGCGCAGGTGAGGGGTGGAAGCTAGAATGCTGGTTATGCAACGAAGCGTACTGATTGTTGAGGATGATGCCGCCATTCGGCGTGGTGTTGTGGATGCGCTTAAGTTTGAGGGCTTCCTTACTTATGAGGCGGCCGACGGCGAGGCCGGGCTGAAGTCGGCCTTGCAGGTCGAGTGCGATATCGTGCTGCTTGACCTTGCCCTGCCGAAGATGAGCGGTCTGGAGATCCTGCGCGAAGTCCGGCGCGTGCGCCCGACTTTGCCCGTGATCGTGCTGACCGCCATGGGCGACGAAAAGGATCGCGTGGCCGGTCTGAAACTTGGCGCCGATGATTATGTCGTAAAGCCGTTCAGCATCGCCGAGCTGGTTGCGCGCGTTGAGGCCGTCATTCGCCGCTCACCGGAACGACCGCAGGATGTGCATGAATACGCCTTCCCCGGCGGGGTCGCCGACCTCGCCCGTTGCGAACTTCGCTACGCCGACGGCTCACGCACCGAATTGTCCGAGCGCGAGCGCGAGCTGTTGCGCTACTTCGTCGTAAACCCGGGGCGTGCAATTTCGCGCGACGAAATTCTGAGTCGCGTCTGGCGGATCGACCCCAAGGGCATCAGCACGCGCACCATCGACATGCACGTGGCGCGCCTGCGCGAAAAGCTGCGTGATTCCGGGGACAACCCCAAGATCGTGCTGACTGTGCGCGGCAAGGGCTACATGCTGGCGAGCGAATAATGCGCAACTGGCTTACATGGACACTGTTTGCACTCGGGCTGGTCATGGCCGGCGGGTTGCTGGCGTGGGTCAGCGCCCGTTTGCTCGATCTCGATCAGGCACAGGCCGAGAGTACGCAGCGGACGATCGCCGAAGAAAACATCCGCCTCGCCATGTGGCAGATGGACAGCGAGCTCGCACCGATCATCACCGACGAAGCCTCGCGCCCCTACTTTCAGTACGTGCCCTTCTTCCCCGCTGAAGGCGCCTACACCCGCATGTTCAACGACGTTCACGAAGGCGACGTGCTGCTGCCCTCGCCTCTCGTGCGCAACGACGTACCTGAGATCATCGTCCACTTCCAGTTTGAGCCGGACGGCACGCTGACGTCGCCGCAAGTACCCCGCAACGAGCTGCGCACGCTGGCCGAGGCGCGCTACCTGACGCCCGACCAGGTGAACCAGTCGGCAGCGAAGCTTGAACTCGTGAGGGATGCCGTCACGCGAGACGAGCTTCTAAAGTTGTTGCCTGAGCGCAAACTCGACCTGCGCGATCCCGTACTGCCGGACATGGTCTACGCCGACGAAGGCTGGGCTGCGCAGAACGTGCAAAACCAGGCCGGCTATCAGGAACGCGCAGACGCCTACAAGCAGCAGGCCGTGCGCCGAAAGATCGAGCAAACCAACAGCCTTCAGGGGCTCGCCGTTGACCCGATCAACGTGCGTGAAGGCCCCATGGCGGCGGTCTGGGTGGGTGAGCGGCTGGTGCTGGCGCGGCGGATTTCGCTGGGCGACTCCGAGTACGTACAGGGCTGCCTGCTGAACTGGTCGCAGATCGAAGCCGACCTGCATAAGGCAAGCAAAGACAGCCTGCCCAACGCCAGCTTTCGTGCAGCACCCATGGGCTCAGACGTTGAAGCGGCCAGCGTGCACCGGCTGGCTGCGCTGCCGATTGAAGTACTGCCCGGTGGCGTACCCGGAACCAGCCCAGAAGGCGGCTCGCCGCTTGGCGTAACGCTCGCGATTTCGTGGGCCCTGCTGGCGCTGGTGGCCGGAAGTCTCGCCTTCGTGATGCACCGTACGCTCAGCCTCGCGCAACGCCGAGCCGAGTTTGTATCGGCCGTGTCTCATGAGCTGCGCACGCCCCTGACGACGTTCCGTATGTACACCGAGATGCTGACCTCCGGGCGCGTGCGCGACGAGAGTGCCCGCAACGAATACTTGAACACGCTTCATTCTGAGGCCCTGCGCCTCGGGCACCTCGTTGAGAACGTGCTGGCCTACGCGCGCCTCGAAAACTCGTCGCTGTCCGAGCGTGTCGAAAGCTTGCCGCTGTCACGCCTGCTTGAGCGTGCCACCGAGCGATTAAGCCTGCGGACGGGGCAGGCCGGCATGGAGCTTGTCCATGAACCGTGCGAGCAGGATGTGAAAGTCCGCGCCGACGCGGGCGCCGTGGAGCAAATCGTGTTCAACCTCGTCGATAACGCCTGCAAGTACGCCGCCCACGCCGATGACAAACGCATTCACCTGGCATGCAAGGTCGCGGGCAACCATGTCGAGATGCACGTACGCGACCACGGCCCCGGCATCAACAAGGAAGAAGGCACGCGCATGTTCAAAGCCTTCCGAAAATCGGCGCAGGCCGCCGCCAACAGCGCACCGGGCGTAGGGCTGGGGCTATCGTTGAGTCGAAGACTCGCCCGCGACATGCACGGCGAACTAACACTGATCAACAGCAACGAAGGCTGCACGTTCGTGCTTAGGCTGCCATTGTCTGAACACGAAGCGTAAGCGAGTGCTACGGTCCTTTCCAGTCTGAAGCGAGTGCTAAACGCCTGAACCTCGCGCCCTCACGCCGAAGCAGAAAAAACCGACCGTCAGTATCACCAAATTCCCCGATCCTTAACGCCAAACGGGGTCTCTTCCGCATATAATGAGGTGCGGAGAATCCATGGACATCATCACCGAAATCGAGCAGGTCTTCGCCAAGTACAAGAACATCCCGTACCTCGGCGAGGGCGTTACGCAACTTCAGCACGCATTGCAATCGGCCTACGAAGCCGAAAAAGCGCGCGCCAGCGACGAATTGATCACCGCTGCACTGCTGCACGATATCGGGCACATGGTCCACGATTTGCCGATGGAAGACCCGAACTACGTCGGTTTCTGGAACCAGGATGACAGCCACGAAGTCGTCGGCGAAAAGTGGCTCGCGCGCGGGTTTCCGGAGGCCGTGACGCAGCCGGTACGCTGGCACGTAGCCGCCAAGCGCTATCTTGTGGCGACCGACCCAGAGTACGGCGAGATTCTCACGGCCGCGTCGATGCACGTGCTGCAACTCCAGGGCGGCGCCATGTCACCCGAAGAATGCGCCGAGTTCGAAGCCATGGAATGGGCCCAGGACGCCATAGCCGTGCGCCGCTGGGACGACATCGGCAAAGCCACCGGCCGCACAACACCGGGCCTTGAGCACTTCATCAAGATCGCCAAACGCTGTGCACGAACGCCAGCGCAGTAACTCGCACAATTTAATGCAATAATTCATGCACCCGATTGGGCTGCTCACGACGCTTACTTGTGGGCAGTTGGAGATCTCGTGCAGGACGCGCTGCGATTTGTGGAAAGCTGCATCGAACGCTATCGAACGCTACGCCGAACAGGCGTGGCGCACGGCCTATGTCATGCTTTCCAACGCAGCCGACGCTGACGATCTGTTGCAGCAGGCCTTTCTGATAGCCTGGCGCAAGGCCGACGCCGCCCCGCGCGATAACGCCTGGCCCTGGCTTGCGACGATCATCGCGAACGAAGCGCACAACTTCCGGCGCAAGCGGTCGCGGCGTCAGGGCGTCAGCCTGCACTCAATCGGTGAACCCGCCATGTTGAACGACCCGGATAAACAACTTCAACGCGCCGAGTTGTCGGCGCTGGTGCACGTCTCGCTGGCTGAGCTTGGTGAGGAACAGCGCATTGCGATCGTGCTCACGCACCTCAGTGGATTAAGCCAGAGCCAGGCGGCCGACGCGCTGGGCGTACCGCTGAACACGCTAAAGGCTCGCGTACGGCGCGGGCTGGAATCCATGCGAGATGCCTTGGGCAAGCACGCGCCGGGGCTTGAAGGCACGCTAAAGAACCTGAACGTAGGCGCGCCACCGGGCGGGTTCATGGCCGCCAAAGCAGCCTGGAGCGCCAGCCTGTCAGCCAACGTAGCCGCCGCAGGCACAGCCGCCGGCGTCGCGGCCGGCGCAACCGGAATCAAAGCCATACTCGTGACAGCCGCCGCAACCGTTGTGCTGACAGTCGGCGCAATCGCCGGCGTAGCACTGCAACCCAAAGAGACTCCAACCCCATACACAGCAGCCGCCATCAACAACGAGCCGGCACCAGTGAGCGACAAGTCGCCACGGCCGGAACCCAAGCCGGTCGCACCCAAGCCGGACGCGCCGAAGCCGAATGTGGCAGAGCCTGAACCGCCGTACGTTGGCCCCGTTGCTGTCCCGGAGCCCGAACCAGTTCGACCCTCCGAACCGAGCACTTTGCCGGCCCGAGATGAAGATGCCGATACGAAGAAGAAGCGCGAGGAGATGATCGAACGGATTGAAGAAGCGGTCGATAAGGGCTGCGACTGGCTCAAGCAGCAACAGGGCATTGATCCGGTCGATCCCAAGCCGGTCTTCGGAAAGTTCCCGGAGAACCCGCCGACATACGGCAGCGGAACACCGCACCGCTACCTGATCGCACGAACGGCGTTCCCGGTTCAAGCGCTATGTATGGCCGGTTGTTTTGTCGACGACAAGGAGATCGACACGGCCATGGACTGGCTCCGAGAAAACTACACCGGGAACGGCGCTGTGGAGTCCCTGCAAGGCTACGTCGCCAGCACGACCTACGAAGACGCGACCTTGCTGTTGGCCATCGAGGCCTACTACATAAGCGAATGGGAAACCAAAGAAGCCGGCCTCAGCAACCCAAAGAAGCGCTTCACCAAGGACGAAAAAGGCAACAAGGTTCCGATAAAGCGCTGGGGCATCGAGGAAAGGGGCGCCAAAAAGAAGAAGAAAGACCGCAACTTCAAGCTGGACCGCAAGGACCAGAAGTTATGCGAAATTGCGGTCAAAGCACTCGAAAGCCGGTTCCGCAAGGCTTACGGCGGCGGTGGTTGGCGCTACTTCAGGAGAGGCATGGACGAATCGAACCCTGAAGTCGACATCTCCGCCACTCAGTATGCGATTCTCGGGCTGAAGGCTGCGTCACGTCTAGGCATCAAGTACGACAAGAGCATGCTGGTGGATGCCTTCCGCCTTCTGCGAGGCCAGCAGGACAAGGACGGCCCGGTCGTCAAAGCCAAGTGGAAGAAGAGCGGTGCTGATCAAGGGAAGAAGAGTCCCCGCCTTGTAGACATCGAAAAAGAGTTCAAGGCCCGCGGCTGGGGCTACGCCCGCCAAAGCACTCACCAGGAACTCGACAAGCAGACATACGGCAGCATGACGGCGGCGGGCGTGAACGCGCTGATCCTGATTCGCGACGAATTGATCGAGGATCCGGCTCAGAAGAAAGCCTGGAGTGCTGTTGAAGAAGACTGCAACCAGATGATCGGCGACGGTCTGGCCTGGATGATCCAGAACTGGTCGATGCAGGAAAACCCGCGCGCGGGGCATTACCGCTTCTACTACTACCTCTACACCGTCGAGCGCCTCGGCATGCTTGGCGGCATCGACGAAATCGGCGGACACGACTGGTACATTGAGGGCGCGGAAGTGCTGCTCAAGGACCAGGACACTAGCGGCATGTGGGACATCCAGAACGAAGTGGACCCGTCCGACATCTACAACACCTGCTACGCACTGCTGTTCCTCAAGCGCGCATCCGCAGGCGTTGACCGTCCACCACCGGTCATCACGGGCGACGACGAGTAGCCGCGACTACCTGTGTCGATGTCGCCGATGCGTGCGGGGTGGTTCGCAGTCTTCTTCTATGATGACTACTTTGTGTCGGTGGTGATCGTGCCGGTCGTGGTGGTGTACGGCGTCGTGCACGATGGCGTGGGCGACCAGCCCGCAACCTGAGGTCGTTAACACACCGAAGAGCAGCATTAAAAGAAGCAAGGGCCTGAGTGCGCGCATGGAATGGCTCCATTGGCTACCGGCCCCGGTATTAGTATAGACTAACAAGTGATGATCGCACCGGCAATTTCAAAGCGGGCAAGCTGCGACCGATCCCCCCATTGACGCCCGCGAGCGAGGATTAGACCATTCGCCCTCTGCAACGCGGAGACAATCAGCCACCTTAGCTCAGTGGTAGAGCAACGCTTTCGTAAAGCGTAGGTCGTCGGTTCAAATCCGACAGGTGGCTCCAGCTTCACATGCAAACGGGAGCGGCTTTGGCCGCTCCCGCTTTGCGTTCTTCATTCAGAATTCGAGCTGGCCGATGTCTGGGGCGACTCACGAGATGCTATCCTCGGAAACAACGCCCATGACCACGCCGAAGTCAGACAAAATTCGCATCCAGATAAAGGCGGGTGCCGCCTTCCTGGCAGCCATCTTGGGACTGCTGTTGGTCATCCTGCTGGTGAAGTTCTTGCTGAGCCAGACATAGCCAATAACAAACCGGACAGGCTGCGAGCCCGTCCGGTTCTTTCAATTCGTTACACCTAGGCCGCCTTGAGTGTTTCGGGCGTGGTGTTTGCGCTCTCGCCCTTCAGGAGTACGGGCGCGGCATTCTCTTCAGCGCGTTTGCGCTCACGTGAGTCCATCGTCCAGGCCCAGATCCAGACACCCAGCCAGGAAGTGGCGAGGATCAGCCAGATTGCCGTGTAAATCATCTCAGTTCCTTTCCGGGCGCGCAGGCCTCGTTCGTGTATATGCAGATTTTAAGATACTACTGTCCGGTTATTCAACCTTAAAAAGCCTTTGGTATAGGCGCTATGCCGGACCTCTTATGTCCGATTTAGTGCCGAGACCGAGTTCCGACAAAACCTCGCATGCGCGAAATGGCTCGTCGGGTCAGGCTTGAGTTGGTTTGGATTAGAGATACTGCGGCGACTGCCTAAACGTTCTTGCCCTTGTTGGCCTTCATCTGGGCTTCGATCTGGGCGAGGGCGGCTGCGTCTTCTTCTTCACCCGCCTCGATCTCGTCGGTTTCGCGAACGCGCTTCTCGATGTCGGCGCGCTGGCGTTTGGCGGTGTCGTCCACCGCGCCGTCCGTGGCTTTGCCGATGCGGCGTGCGTCGGACGAGCTGACAAACAGTATGCGCCCGTCCTGCAGGACAATCTCAACGCCGGCCGGTCGTGTGCGCAGATCCGCGATGTCCAGCGGCTCGACCTTTACGTCGGCGTTGCTGAACGAGGTTGCCCCGCGCGCGAGCTTCTTGCGGCGTTCTTCGGCGCTGCTGCGTCCGCCCTCGATGTACGGTGCGAAACGCTCCATGAAGCCGTCGAATTCGCTCAGTACTTCGTCGTACTGGCGGTCGTCCATGGTCTCGCCGTTTTCGCCGATGTAGTTGCCGAAAACGTTGCTCATGGTGTTGATGGCGCGCCCGATGCGCTTATCAAGCGGGCTGCCTTTGACACCGACCCAGGGCGCCGAGCCCGTAGCCTCGGCCTGCGTTTTCAGCCCGTACGTCGTGATAACCGCGCGCTCATAGGTGTCGGTGAAACCCTGAATTGACTGTGAGCCCAGCGACGTGCTTTCCAGCAGGCGCACAGCATTCAACGTCAGCCCGACCAGCAGGTTGGCGCAGCGAATCTGTGTAATCCGCTTTTCCTCGTTGCCGGCGATGTTCTGCGTCACTCGCTCAACCAGGTCAGTGGCCAGCTCGGCGGCGCGGACACCGCACAGCACGGGGCGCGTGCTGAACTGCCCCACGACAACGGCGACGTAAAGCGCATGCGCTATGTCGACCAGATACTCATCGACGATCTCTTTTTCCATGCGCTGAAGCGAGTCAGGCACGAAGGCGCGAATGCGCGGCATGAACTTGCTGTCGAACTGCGATATCTGCAGCCCTTCTTCACGCTTCACCGCATGGCGAATCAGGACCGGAATCAGCTCTTCAATGCTGGTTGGTTCTTTCTTCGCCTTCGGGCGCGGCGCTGCCTGCTGCCCTGAGTTCGTGCTGCGACCGGACGAAGCAACCGGGCTGGAGGGGCGTCGCGTCGGCTGCACCGGCGCTGAGGGACGCGTACTGTCACCGGCCGGAAGCGGAGCGCTGGGGCGTTTGTTGACGACGTTACCAGACGGGCGCTTTGCCGGCGGCGGGGCTACCTGCGGGCGATTCCGTGTCGGCGGGCGTGCTGAAGGATTGTGCTGCGGCGCACGCTGCTGTGCCGGTGGCGCTGGCGGCGCTTTGCCCGCACCCTGCCCCGGCAACTTCGGACGCGGCAACGGCGCACGCGCGGGGTTCCGGCGCGAGCCTGGCTTGTTGGGGTTGTTTGGGGCGCCTGCCATTTAGCGTAAACCCTATGCTTGTTCGTATGCCAGCGTCGCGACCGTTACGGGCTCGGCGATGCCTTTAACTTCAATCTGCGCCTTGGTCCGGAACTTGATCGGGATCGCGATCCGCGCCGGGTTTTCTTTGGCGTACCTGCTGATCTCCTGCACGGTGCCCAGTGACGCCAGCACCTCGTTGCCAGAAGCGAAACTACAAAGTCTGGCCGCCAAATTCACGTGGTGACCGAGCACAGTGTACTGATTCGCCTTGGCTGAGCCGAACATACCGAGCAGCATGTCACCACTGTTGATACCGACGCCCAGCGTCAGGATCTCCGGGTTGGCCTCCAGCAGTGCCTTGGGCAACAGCCCTTGTTCAATCCAGCGGCGGCGGGTGCGCTGCATCTCCTGTTGCAGGTCGACCGCGACCTTCACGGCGTTGTAGGCGTGCCCGCTGTTGGGCAGCGGCGCACCGAACAGTGCCATTACCTGGTCGCCGACGAACTTGTCCAGCGTCGCGTCGTTGGCTTCGATCGAGTGCATGCAGATCTCAAAGAACTCGTTGAAAACGGTCTGCACCTTGGGCGCTTCCACAGCCTCGCAGAACGGCGTGAAGTTCCGCAGGTCGGCAAACAGCACGCTCATCTGCCGCTTGTGCGACATGAACGGGTCTTCGTTACTGTCGAGAAGTCGCTCAACGATTCGCGGGCTTACCAGGCGTTCAAAGAACTGGCGGGTCGTGCGCAGGCGGGTGACGTCTTCAACCGTGACCGTGCCCTGGTTGTCCGACCAAGCCGACTTGAACTGGAAATAGTCCGAGCGACCCGTGACTGGGTTGGGGCGCTCGGCCTCAAAGACTTCTTCGCCGCCAGTCTCGGCGACGTCCTGCAGCAGCGTCTGAAACACGTGCGGGGCCCACTCAAG
>JAGQRE010000065.1 GCA_020425695.1 Planctomycetota bacterium | reverse complement strand
CTCGGCATCAAGAACATCTACGACGGCCAGCACATGCAGTGGCCGCACTTGATTGAACAAGCCCTGCGCGCCAACAACCTGTTTCACCTTGATAAAGAGTACGTGATCTATGACGGCGACAAGGGCGAAGAAGTCGTCATCGTCGATGAGTTCACCGGGCGCATGCAGCACGGTCGCCGCTGGTCAGACGGGCTTCACCAAGCGGTTGAGGCCAAGCACGGCATTACCCCGCGCGCCGAAAGCTTCACGCTGGCAACCATCACCCTGCAGAACTACTTCAAGCTGTACAACAAGCTCGCGGGCATGACCGGCACGGCCATGACCGAAGCGGCCGAGTTCGCCAAGATCTACACCCTTGATGTCGTCGCCATGCCGACCAACCGCCCACTCGTGCGCGAAGACCGCGAAGACCTGATCTACGGCACCGACAAAGAAAAGTGGGAAGCCCTGGCCGACGAGATCGCCAAGGTCCATGAGACCGGGCGCCCGATTCTGGTCGGTACCACAAGCGTCGAAAAATCCGAAGTGCTTTCGCGCCTGCTTGATGTCCGCGGGCTCAAGCACAACACGCTGAACGCCAAGTTCCACGAGCGTGAGGCCGACATCGTTGCGCAGGCCGGTCGCAAGGGCAACATCACTGTCGCGACCAACATGGCCGGTCGTGGTACGGACATTCTGCTTGGCGGCAACCCGAAGTATTCAGCGCTTCAGGAACTGAAGAAGGAAGGCATCAGCGTCGAGTCATTGCTGCCCGAAGAGTTCCAGAACGCACTGTCATGGACCGTTCCGCGCGACGTGCTGCTGCAGGCCGAAGTCAAGTTCGACGAAATGATCGGCGAGCGCGCCAAGAAGTACCAGCCGGATTGCGACGCCGAACACAAAGAGATCATCGACATCGGCGGGCTTTGCGTCATCGGTACCGAGCGCCACGAGTCACGACGCATCGACAACCAGCTTCGCGGTCGCTGCGGTCGTCAGGGTGACCCGGGCTCAAGCCAGTTCTTCCTCAGCTTGGAAGACGAGTTGATGCGCCTGTTCGCAGGCCCAAAGATCAAGGGCCTGATGCAGACCCTCGGTCTGAAGGACGGCCAGCCGATTCAGGCGAAGATGGTCAGCAACAGCGTCGAGCGCGCCCAGAAGAAGGTCGAGCAACGCAACTTCGACATTCGCAAAAACCTGATCGAGTACGACGACGTAAACAACGGGCAGCGCAAGGCCGTCTACCGTATGCGTCAGGTTTTCCTGGCCGGCATGTCACGCGGCGATTACTTCGAGCTTGAGAACCAGGTCCGCAAGCACGTCCGCGAAGAAATCAAGAACATCGACAAGCTTGAATCCGTCACCGACAAAACTCGCTTCAGCGCCCGCGTCGCGAAAGAACTCAGCCAGTGGGTTGATAAGGAACACGACGCCGAAATCAGTGAAGACGCCCTGCGCGATATCTCGTGCGAAGAGGCCGTCTTCCGGCTTTCGCAAACCATCCGCAGCAAGATCCACGGCGAGAAACTACGCGAGTCAGTCAATGACCGCATCGACAACGTCGTGCAGGCCAGCCTTGAGAAGCACGCGTTGAAGGACGTCGAGCGCACGGAAACCTGGAACCTGACCGAGATCGCCGACGACTTCAAGAAAGCCTTCAATCACGAGATTAACCCGGACGACTTCCCGAAGGGTCAGGGCGGCATCGAGCACTTCAACACGCTGAAGCAGTACCTGCTGGACGAAGCCAGCAAGCTGTACAAAGAGCGCGAGCGCATCATCTGCAGCGATCAGGACGGCGAGCTGCTGAAGACGCCGGGCGGTCGCCCCGCCTACGGTCGCATGCGCCAGCTTGAGCGCTACCTGCTGCTGCAGAGCATCGACGAGCACTGGAAACAGCACCTGCGCAATCTCGACGTAATCAAGGGCAGCATCCACTGGGAAAGCTACGCCCAGAAAGACCCGAAGGACGCCTACAAGAAGAAGGGCCACGAGGTGTTCGAGATCATGCTCGACCAGGTGGACCTTGAGGTTGTCAGCACGCTGTTCCGCATCGAAGTGAAGTTCGAGCAGCCGGAGCCGCGCCGCGCCATGGACGCAGGCGCTGTCGCGAACAAGCCCGCCATCGGCACCACCAGCACGGCCCCGGACAGCGCCCCGGCCGCACCGCCGCCAACAGCCGCGCAGGCCGAGACGCGCCGCCAGATGGAAGCGGCCTCACAGGGCGGCACAGGCAGCGCCAACACAGGCTACCGGGCCCGGGACAAGAAGAAGCTCCCCGGCCCCAACGACCCCTGCCACTGCGGCTCAGGCAAGAAGTACAAAAAGTGCCACATGGCCGAAGACGAAGCCAAAGCCGCGCGGTAGCCACGGCGCATTCTTCTTGGAACCGACCAAACACAAAGTCAGCCCGGCATGCGAATGCCGGGCTTCTTCGTGGACTTCGCTGACCGGCAGACAGCCCGCGTATGATAAAGCCAGCCTATACCATGACATTGGATCGCTGGTTATAGTAAAGACAGCCTTTATTAGCGGACAGACGTAGTTCCATACGCAAGGCAGCCGATATGAACTCAATCAAACGTGGACTCCCGAATAGAAGCGGTGCATACATCAAGCAGTTGTCGGGCTACAAGGCGTTCATTCCTGCCGACCTCCCGCCTGTTCCAGCCATTGAAATAGACGACGAGCTTCAGGTCCTGTTGTCTCAGGCGGATCGATCACTTGGGCGGCTGGATGGCTCAATCCTTACGCTGCCGAACCCAGATCTCTTCGTGTTTATGTACGTACGGAAGGAAGCTGTCCTCTCGAGTCAGATTGAGGGAACGCAGAGTTCGCTACAGGACGTGCTGGCGGCCGAGGCAAAGATCTTGTCCCCGGATCAGCCGAAGGACGTCAATGAAGTCGTGAACTACGTAGAGGCGATGAACTACGGGCTGGAGAGGTTGACGACCCTGCCGATCTCCGTGCGCCTGATTCGAGAGATTCACGAGAAACTGATGCAGGGCGTGCGCGGTTCGCATCTCACACCCGGCGAGCTCCGGACGTCGCAGAACTGGATTGGTCCCGGCGGAAGCACGCTCAACAATGCAGTGTACGTACCGCCACCGCCCCACGAAGTCCCGATCAAACTGTCGCAGTTAGAGAAGTTTATCCATTCGAAGTCCGCTCTCCCGTTGCTGGTAGAAGTCGGTCTTGTTCACGCCCAGTTCGAAACGATCCACCCATTTCTCGATGGCAACGGCCGTGTAGGCCGGCTGCTGATTACGTTTCTGCTTTGCCAGCAAGAGGTACTGACGAAGCCAGTGCTGTATCTATCGCACTACTTCAAGGCGCATCGTCAGGAGTATTACGAGCGACTGCAGGCTGTCAGAGATTCGGGCGATTGGGAATCTTGGCTGCGGTTCTTCTTGCGAGGAGTCGTGCAGGTCAGCGGCGAGGCGACGAACACGGCCCGTAAGATCATTGCCATGCGCGAACTTCACAGGCTGGAGATCACGGAGAAGTTCGGGCGTGCCGCTGGGAACGGGCACCGTGTACTCGAGTACCTATACGCGAACCCGATCGTCTCAGTGAACGATGTACAAGGGCGGACCGGGACGACCTACCCCGCTGCAAATAGCTTGGTTGGCAAGCTTGTGGACACCGGAATACTCAAGGAGTTCACCGGGCAAGCTCGCAATCGCAGGTTCATTTACGATCCGTACATCAAACTCTTCTACCCAGAAGACTAGCAGCGGCGCCGAGCTATCACGTCAGCCCGGCATAGGAATGCCGGGCTGACGTTTGTGTCGCACGCTCTTGTAGGCTTCTGTTGTTCTTTCAATTCAACGGAGGCTTTGAGATGAGTAAGAAGAAGAAACGTCGGCAGGCGCAGCAGGATTCGGGTTCGGTGGGGGTGGCTGAAGTGGCTGAGACTCCTGTGGATGCTGGCGTGCAGGTCTATTGCGCTGACGACATCACGGAAGACGATGCCCGGCGTATGCTGGCTCGGGCGGCCTGGGCGTTGGATGACGTGCTTGGTTGTGCTCGCAACGCGCTGCAAAACGTGAAGACTGAAGACATCGAGAAGGCCATCGCCGACGACAAACACGTTGTCGAGGAATCGACGGAAGTGGGCGAGCCGGTGAATCGTTCGCGTGGGCGCAAACACCCGATCCTGATTCTGATGGCGCTGGCGACCTCGGCCGCGCGGCAACAGCGCAACACGCTCAAGCTGCTGCACCCTGAGATGTTTGGGCTTCAGCCAGCGCTGCAGGTTGCGCCCCATCACGCCGAGAAAACCGCGCAGATTGCAGAAGCGCTGAAGCAGCGACTGTCCGACATGGATTTGCGCTGAGTGTCGTGGGTTGCTGGTAGTTGCTGCTAGTGGACTTTGACAATTGAGTTTTTTTGGGTGGGCCCGACAATCTTGTCGGGCCGGCTGAGCGGAGCGAAGGCGAAACTGTCGCGCCAGAATCAGCGCGACCGCCGACAAGATTGTCGGCGCCACCCAACGTCGTTAGTTGTGTTGTCAGCTGAGTATTTTTGCGGCGTTCGCCCTGTTGTGTTGTTGCGTACCTGTTATCCGGCACTGGTGGCCGGGTGGTTGTCGTTTTTCCGCGCGAGCGCTTTGCCGGGGCGGTTTGTGAGTTGATTCACCTAGTGATTTTTCTTTGGCATTGACTTGTAAGTAATTAGTTACTTACATAGCGGCATGGCAACGCTGACACGCAAACCTACCGCCGAGCGCCGCGAAGAAATCGTGCAGGCCGTCCTCAACATCATCGGGCGGCAGGGGCTGACGTCGCTGACCACAAGCAACCTGGCGAAAGAGGTCGGAGTCTCAACAGGCGCGATCTTCCGGCACTTCGCGACCATCGACGCGATTCTCGAGCAGGCCGTGCAGCACGCCCTTGAGAAGATCGACGCCACGTTTCCTGATGCCGCACTGCCGCCTCTTCAACGCATACTCGAACTTGCACGCAATCGCGTTCAGGTGATTGGCGCCGACCCCGGGCTGGCCTGGATGCTGCGATCCGAGCAGGCCTACCTGACTCTGCCCGCCGACGCCGTACGCCAATTACGCCAGCGCGTGAAACGCTCAAAGCGCTACCTGCTTGAGGCCATCAGCGAGGGCGCGGCACAGGGCGACATACGCGACGACCTTGCACCCGAAGACCTGCTGGTGCCGATCCTCGGCACGATTCACGCGTTGATCGGCATGCCCGGCGTGCACAGCGGCGCGGGTGCCAGGCACCAAACTGACTCAGACCGAATTCTGAAGGCGCTGCTGACCATGCTCGCGCCACCGCAAACCGGGCGCAAACGCAGGTAGACCCTGCATGAATATTGAAGGAGACGGACATGACAATCACGACGGAAGCTCTGGTGGGGCAAGTCGCCACCGAAAACCCGCTGGCGACACGTGTTTTCGCGCGCCACGGCATTGACTACTGCTGCGGCGGCGGACGTCCGCTTGCCGAGGTCTGCAACGAGAAAGGGCTGAACGCGGAAAGCATCGTTGCTGAAATCGAGAAGGAACTCAGCACATCCGGCGAGGCGCTGGCGCGTTGGGACAACGCACCGCTGGATGAACTGATTGACCACATCCTTGAGGCGTACCACGTTCCACTTTGGGAAGAGCTCCCGCGTCTCGACGCCATGGCGCGCAAGGTGCTGGCCGTGCACGGCGACAAAGAGCCCGAGATGCTGGCTGACATCGTCGATGTTTACGCGGCGCTGAAGGCCGAGCTTGACCAGCACATGCGCAAGGAAGAGCAGATCCTGTTTCCCATGATCAAGGCAGGCCAGGGTGCGATGGCGGGCCCACCGGTAAACGTGATGCACGTTGAGCACGAGTCGGCCGGCGAAGCGTTGCGCCGTCTGCGTCTGCTGACCAACAACTACGAAGTGCCGGCAGGTGCGTGCAACACGTGGCGAGCGTTGTGGCACGGGTTGGCCGCGCTTGAGAAAGACCTGCACGAACACATTCACCTTGAGAACAACATCCTGTTCCCGCGCGCTCTCGCGGGCTGATCACGCAGTGAGATCGCCCGGCAGCCCGCCGTATCCCCACGTACGGCGGGCTGACTTTTTAAGAACGCCATGACAATCCGTGCCGACGACGCTAGGCTTTTCCGATCACTCGGAGAATCCAATGGCGAAGATCTGGCAGCTTAGCGCGAACTACTCAGGCGTTGATGTGAAGGGCACGATCAACGGGTTTCCTGTTTTCGACGGCGCCACGGCGGGCAGCGGCGAAAGTGGATTTGCCACGGCGCCCCTGAACCCGTTCCTGATCGGCAAGGGCAACGTGCTGCGCATTGAAGTGACGGCCAAGGCCGACGGCGGGAAACTCAGTTGCAGCGTCGAGGACGCCATGACGGGTGACATCGTCGATACCGGCAATGCCGCCGAGATTCCGCTGCCCGACGGCGACCCGCCGTACGTGATCGAGCAGACGTTTGATTCCGAGATGGAAGGCTTCGCCAAGCTGCTCGCGGAAGCCAAACCTAGCGACGAAGCCAGCATGGTTGCGTTTGCGCTCAAGCTGCGCGACATGCTGAACGCCGGAGACAAAGACGGCGTGCTGGCGTTGTTCAAACCGAAGTTCGAGGCAATCTCCGCAGACTTCGGGCAGCCCATCGACATGATCATGGGCCAGGCCGGTCAGATGGTCGCGGCGTTCACGTCGGCCAAACATGAGTTTGAAAGTGGCGACGTTGACGCCCGCCCGCACTGCGACAACAAGCTGTGGGAGCTCAAACACAAGAACGGGCACGCGCTGATCCGTGTTGAGGAAGACGGCGGCAGCATGAGTCTTGATGTGTGCGCGGCCCAGATGCCCGACGGCATTGAGATTGTTCGCTAGTCAACGCCCCGGAAGTGTCACGACTAGGCAGCCCCGCCCCGTGCGAAAGCGCGGGGGGCGCTGAAAGCGACAACGAGGTGGACCGTCTATCGTGCTTAGAAACGCGTCGCCTTCGGCGCCCCCCCAGCCTTTCGGCTGGGGCGGGTCTTTGCTCGTGTGTGAGAAACGAATGTCGGTCTGCGCTTTCCCGATGTGCGAAGCGTTGTCGCATACGTCTTGGCGGCAGGTTTCACCAGGCGGTATACTCGGCTTCCCCGGGGCGTCCCCGCGTAGGCGCCTGTTATGCAGACACGATTTCTGGTTGTTGCGTTGGCAGTCAGCGGCTTGCTGGTGGCGGTCGGCGTTTGGCTGGCACTGACGCCGAACGACAGCCCACGCCCCAGGGTACCGACGATACCCGGTTCCGAGCTAACGGGCTTCGAGGGCGGCAACCCGCTGCTGGGCGAGTCTCCGGGCACGCTTGAGCTTGATATCACCGAGCCCGTGAATACGAAGCTAGCCGCACCGCCGGTCGCTCCTCCGCTTGTGAATGACCCAGCCACCGGCAAGGTCTGGCTGCGATTGATCGACGCCGATACCAATCGTCCGCTGTCCAAGAAGAGCGTGTCGCTGCTGCCGATAGGATATGCAGCGACCAACGAGTGGCGCTACTTGACTGAAGAGCCACGCCCTGCGCCACGCATGACGGACGCCGACGGGCTGCTCGCGCTAAGCGTTTCGACGGAAACGGCAGAGGAGTGCGACGTGCTGTTTGACGTACCAAGCAAAGAAGTCTCGTTCATGTACTTGCCGGTGCCACAGGGCTGGTACCCAAGCGAAGACATCTACGAGCTAACGGAACGCCTCTTCGATCTGCACGATGAACCAACGACAGAACCCGTGACAGTGTGGGTGCGGCGCAATGCCTCGGTGACCGTAATTGCGCGTGACCGATGGGGCGTACCAATCGCCGATGCAAAGCTGAAAGTCGAGTTACTGATCGATGATTCAGCGCCCGACTTGTGGCTTGAAACCTTCTGCACACCGGACTACGCCCAATGGCTTGACGACTGGCTAGCCGACACAAACGAGCTTCGCGCAGAGCTGCAAACGGCGCAGATGCGTTGCACCGTGAATGGCGCATTCATGCCGGATGAGAGCTACGACGTAGAGTACTGGCAGGACAACGAATTCATTGCGGCAGGGAGTTCCGGCGTTGCTGAGTATCGCGATGTGCCGTGTATCAGCGTGGGCGCGGTAGCGTGGCACCCGCTTTACGGGACGGCGACGGGCGTACTGAAGTTGGAAAGCGGCCGCAATTCGCTGGACGTGTTTTTCACTGAGCCTCCGTGCGCTGAGTTGCGCGTCCGAGTCAATTCGTTGCCAGCTTCGGACGATCCCGAAGAAGAATACGGAATTGGCCTGGTGCGCTCAGGCCCATACGGCGTCGGCGAATTCATACAGGAGGCCGCAATCTGGGGCGGGCAATACTGGGATTTGCCGGCCGGTGGCTCGTCTTGGGAAGCCGTGTTTACGGGAATACCGCCAGGCTGGTGGCACGTGGGGTTGAACGGCACTTACAGCACGGGGGCCGGTGAGAACGTCGAACTGGACCCCGGCGAGTCAAAGACGGTTCAGCTTTACGTGGGCAAAGATGCCCAGGCTCAGTGGACCCCTATCGTTCGCAGCGGCGGCGTGCAGTTGGATGAAGCAAGCTTCTTCCTGCTCGGCGGTCAGGAACCTGAACGCGAGGTATGGACCGTAGTCCGTGGTGAGGAAGGTACGGAAACCGGCACCATGGAACTTTCGCCCGGCGTCTGGACGGTCTGGATACCCACACTGCCACCATTCACCTTCACCTTGAAGCCCGGCGAAAAGCGCCGCGATGTGTTCGACCTGAAAACGCTCAGCGTGAGCTTTACGCTCGAGTTGGACCTTGCCGTGTACTTCGGCGGTCCCAAAGAAGGTGCGCAACTCGACCTCGAACCGCTGGGTGCTTTCGAAGACGCGCGAGAGCACTTGTACGCCATGGATGCACGAATGCGCGAAGCTGATCCCGCGTACGACATCCTGAAACCCGGTGTGGCAAGCACGTGGTCGGTTCCGTTGGGCGACTACTGGTGGAGTCTCAGTGGTGAAGAGCGTGACCTGAGTGGACGGATCCGCTTTACCGAGACAGGACCGACAAGCGTTGTGTTCGGTTCTGACTCCTTGCCCGGTTACGCCGTACTCGTCGTTGATCTCGTCGGCTTCGATGCCGACAACCCACCGGATCTCTGGATCGACGGCGGCTCAACAGATGACTTCGCTGTCATGCAACCCGAAGCGGAATACGAGAGGGGACCGGGGGTGGTGTACTCCGACCCCCTAGAGTTGAACGGTGGTGAAGAGGTTCCCGTTGATAGTCTGCGTGTGTCTGCCGAGCGACGACTCTTCTTCGCGCCACCAGGCACGATGATTCTGGAGGTTTCGGGCGACGGGCTTTCAGGTCAACGCGTAGTCACGTTTCCCGGCAAGATAACACTCAGCCCGAATCAGTTTGGACTAACGAAAGTGCAATTCGTGACAACGCGTGAAGCCGCCGAACGAGAGGCTAGCGGTGAAGTAGATCCAACAGAAGACAGCAATGTAGAGTACACGGACTATGCAATCGAGACGTACACAGACGCCGGCGTGTACGAGCGCGTATACGACGAAGAATGGGAAGCGCCGCCCGGCAAAGTGAAGTTGCGAGTGCAACGTACGATCTACTTCAGTGATGGCACGCATTCGACTGGCATTGCCGAGTTCCAGATTGAACTGAAAACGAAACCTCTCATGGTCGAGTTGGCCCGGCAGCAGTACGTCGCGCTTGCGACTCTCGATCTGATTTTCACAGGCCGGGGTTCACCGGACCAGGCAACCGATGCCTGGTGGTTCTCAACGAATGGTCCCTCGGCGCCTCGCCTGTATGAACTGGGCGGCATCACCGGCACGGTGCGACCAGTGGAACTTGACCGCCTGTCCCAATATATGCCGCAGGGGCGACTGGAATTCAGTCGTCGCGGCTTGGCGTTGCCGCCGGGGCGGTATCGACTCGTGCCGTGGCCTGGGGCGAGTGCGAAGTACGTGCAGGAATTCACCCTGAATTCCGGCACTCACACGACCATCACGACCCAGGGCGGATAGTGTTTGAACCACGAAGTACCGCTAAGAATACAGCTTCGCAGTTGCGATTTGGCACAGGACGCTCATTCGAATGAGGGGGTCAGACCCTGTTTTCGCTCGAGTGGCTTGCGGGTTCCTGAGTGCGGTCTCAGAGCGAAAACAGGGTCTGATCCCTTCGTGCCTCCAGCCTAAGTTGTATTCACACAACAACTTATAAGTCATTGGAAGGAGTTGACTGCCCCGTACGTTTCTTGTACGCTTAGTTAGCTTTTGAATGAAGGTTCAAGTTTATACACCGAAAGCAATGTCATGCAGGCAGCCGAAAGACGCCAGAAAAAGACCGAGCTGAAGCGCGAAGCCATTCTGCGCTCCGCGGCCGCGGCGTTCCGGCGCAAAGGCTATCACGGCACCAGCATGGAGGACATCAGCGAACAACTGCTGATGACCAAGGGCAGCCTCTACTACTACTTCAGCGACAAAGAGGCGATCCTGTTCGCCTGCCACGACTTCAGCCTCGACCGCGTGCTGGAGAAGATGCGCGAAGTGATCGAAGCACAGAAGGCGGCCAACAGCGCAGACAAGCTCGGCGCGCTGATTCAGGGGCTCGTCGACGTCATGATTGACGACCTGCAGGGCAGTGCGCTCGCGCTGGATTTCACAGCCCTGCGCGACGAGTTGCTTGAGAAGATCATCATCAAGCGCGACCAGTTTGAGCGCGGCATGCGCGTCGTCATCAGCGAGGGCGTCAAGAACGGCGAATTCCGAAACGTTGACCCGAAGCTGGCTACGTTTGCGATCCTCGGCGCCATCAACTGGATCAGCAAGTGGTATCGCCCTGACGGCAGTTTCAAGGCCGCCGACATCGGGCGCATGTATTCAGATTTGTTCGTAAAGGGACTAAGCCAGGGCGAATTGCCGGACACAGGGCAAGGGGCCTAGGGCTCAGGGCTTTGGGCTTGGGATGAAGAGTTCCCCCAAGCCCAAAGCCCGAGGCCCCAAACCCGTCTTCTAAAAACAAAGCTCCAACTGGAGACACGACCATGCAAGTACGCAAGACAATCAACACGTGGGACGACTGGACCGACTACTTCAAGATGTGGCGTGACGACGTCGGCGTGGAAATCCCTGAAGCCGAAAGCTTCTTCATGACGCCGCTCTACGACGACAAGCCCAGCAAGGAAGTCGAGTTCGGCGATTTCGCAGGGCAAGCCAAGTGGGACCGTATCGGCCAGGTTCCGAACCAGACCATGCGCGACTCGCTGTTGCAACTCGTGTTCGTGCAGGGCGACACCGAGTTCGCCAGCACCGAACAGCAGCGTCGCCTTCTCGATAACGTGCCGCACGACTATGACCGCTACGCGGCGGTTCGCATCATGCTTGAAGAAATGCGCCACGGCATGCAGATGGCGAACGTGCTCGTGAATCACTTCGGCTCAAGCGGCAAACTGGAAGCGCGCAAGCTGCTGGAACGCAGGGCAAGCGGCGCGTTCCCTGAAGAAGCCAACCCACGTTTGCTGGGTGCATTCAACGAAGCCGTTGATAACTGGATCGACTTCTACACCTACACGTGCTTTGTCGATCGCGACGGCAAATACCAGCTTAAGATGCTGTCGCCGTGCGGCTTCGCGCCACTCGCACGCAGCGCAGGCCCGATGCTTAAGGAAGAAGCATTCCACCTGGGCTCAGGCAACGACGGTCTCGGTCGCATCATCAAGGCCGGCAAGGTTCCGACCGCGCTGCTGCAGAAGTGGTTCAACAAGTGGATCAGCGTTGCCACCGACCTGTTCGGCAAGGACGAATCAAGCACGGCCGAGTGGGCGTACGTCTGGGGGCTCAAGAGCCGCTTTGATGAAGACGAGCAACGCAAGGCTGGCAACATGGACTTCAACCGCAAAGAGTTGAACCACCACAACCGCGACCTTTACCATGCGGAAGTGACTGACCTGGTGAACCGCCTCAACAACTTCGTACCGGAAGGCCAGCCGAAGTTGTACGTGCCGGACATCAAGTTCCATCGCGCCATCGGGCGCTGGGCGAACCAGCCGTACAGCGTGACCGGCGAGTTGCTGAGCGAAGAAGAGTACAAGAAGCACCTGCACGACGTGCTGCCGAACGAAGTAGACCTCGCAACCGTCGCCGACATCTTCAAAGACCCGGACTGGATCGAGGACAAGAAGATGCCCAACGATCCATGGGCCTACCAGAAAGCCACCCACGCAGGCACCAAGGACATCGCGTAAGCACAGAAAACCGAGTAAGGCGGGGACGGAGAAATCCGTCCCCGTTTGATTCTTAACTCGGCTCAAATGGTTCGATACCTGCTGCGAAGCAGACCTCATTCAGGATGACGATTTTGCGTTCCAGCTCCTTCACGTCACCAAGTTCAAGCAGGATTGCTGCGCCTGCATGCCAGGTAGTGTGGGCTTGCTCAACGCGTCCGTCGGTCACCTGCAGCGTTGCGTAGTCACACTGGTGGATTCCCTCGAAGCGCTGATTGCCGACTTCGCGGTGGATGCCAAGCGCTTCTTGATACGCTGCATCGGCCAGATCATGGCGTCCGGTCTTGCGATACACGGCGGCATGGTTGCCAATTGCGATGCCCTCGTGGCGTCTGTCGCCGATTTCCCGAATGAGCCTCAAGCCCTCATTGAAGAACTCTTCCGCCTCAGGAAAGCGCGATTCGTCCTGGCACAAGCCGGCCAGGTTATCGAGTGTAAGCGCTTCACCCCGTTTTGACTTCAACCTGCGGTGCAACGCCAACGCGCTCCGTAGCATGCTCTCAGCCTCTGCCACTCGCCCGGCCGTGCCATAGACGCCCGCCAGATTGCTTAAGCTGAATGCTTCTTCGTACGGATCGCCGGTCTCTCGCGCGGCCACGAGCGAGTCCTCCAGCGCTGATATTGCAAGCTCTTCGCGCGCGGTGTGTTGATAAACCGCTGCCAGTTGCACCAGAGCTTTGCCCACGTTGCGGCGGTCTCCGATCTCGCGGAAGATTTGCAGCGCTTGCTGAATCATCTCCCCCGCTGGTTTGATGCGCCCCGTCACCGAAAGCACAATCGAGAGCTGGGCCAGCGCCATTCCCTCCGAGGCTCGGGCTTCCAGTTTACGGGCTAGGGCAAGCGCCTGTTCACAGAAGCGCTCGGCGTCTTCCATGTCGCTGGTTTCGCGGCATAGCCCGGACAGGTTTATCAGCGTCATCAAGGCGCCGCTTTCGTCGCCGATTTCTTCCTGCACTGCCAGTGCTTCACGCATACCGGCCATGCCTCGCTGGACTTCACCGGTGCCAGCATTCAGGATTGCGAGATGCCCGATGGTCGAGGCTTCAAGAGAGCGATCACCGAGCTCACGTGCTGTCATCAGGTTGCGTTCGCAGATTTCGACGGCCTCGGGTGCGCGTCCGGTGAACCAGTACACGCCGGCGATGTCATTGAGAGTGCCGAACTCCAGCAGCGCCGGGCCGTCTTTTTGCGCAATTTTCAATGCTCGTAGCAGCAGCGGTTCGGCCTCATGTGGGCGTCCGCTGCCCGATAGGTGGTCTGCCGCGCGACGCAACGCCTGGGCGTGTGCTGCACCGTTCTCAAGGTCCGCGATCTCAAGCCAGAGCGCGAGGGCGCGTTCGTTGTGGTGTTCCCGCGAGGCATGCTCCGCGGCGCGGCGTAGATACAGGTTGACGAGTTCAGCGCTGAGTTTCGCCTCGGCGGCTTTGGCGTGTCTTGAAAGCTCAAAGGCTACGCTGTCCAGCACATGCGGCTGGTGCGCGGGTGGAGGAAATGTTGTCAACGAAGCAGGCTCGGGTGCGCGCCCACCGAATGTTTCTTCAATCAGGTAGAAGGCGAGTTCGTGTAACCGTGCGCGGTCGCTTGGCAACTGCAGTTCGTAGGCCGCGTCTCGCAGCACGGCATGGCGGAACAGGTAGGCAAGCTCGGCGTCCATGTCCGGATGTTAGCGCGGTCTCGCCTACGCGTCTCCGCATATGCATCGTCCGAATCAGGGACTGAGATTCGGCCCATGCGCGTTACCTTGCGGGGCGTGACTGGGGCTGATCTGCCATGGAAGCTGCATTGAAGAAGAGCGACGTTCGCCACACGGGTGCCACCGCCTATGTTGCGCTGATCGGCTGGGTGCTGCTGTCGTTTGCGCCGTCCTTGACGGGTGTCTTCTTCGGGCCGGGCGACTGGTATCGGCAGCTCGAGAAACCCTTCTTCAATCCGCCTAACTGGATCTTCGGGCCGGTCTGGACGACGCTGTACCTGTTGATGGGTATCAGCGCATGGCTGGTCTGGCGGCGAGGTTCATCCGGCTGGGCGCTGAAGCTGTTCATCGTGCAACTGGCGCTGAATGCTCTCTGGACACCGGTCTTCTTCGGGCTGCACGCCCTGGGTGCTGCACTCATCGTGATCGTCGCCATGTGGCTTGCGATCCTGGCCACCATCATCGCCTTCTGGAAACTCAGCCGCCCGGGCGCAGCTATGCTCATTCCGTACCTGCTATGGGTGAGCTTCGCAACACTACTGAACGCCAGCCTTTGGTGGTTGAACTGATCGACGTGGTCAGTGCGGCCGATCAGCAGAATCCAGCATAGGCTTCGCGACTTGCAGACAACGGCGCTACACTGAGTCCTCGGGGCCACAGGGGAAATCAAATGCTACGTGCCTTATTCGTTGTCACCGCAGTGCTTGCGAGCGCTCAGTGTCTCGCTCGTGAGCTATCTGAAAAAGAAGTCAATGCCATCTACACGGAATGGGCAGCGGAAGAGGGCCGCTCGCTTGAGGGTTGGAAGGTACTGCAACAGTATCCAACGCTCGCCACAGACGTAACTCACTTGGCCGGGTTGAGCAACGGCGAAGACGAAACCGAAGAGCAAGAGAAAGTTCATCCCAAAGCCCGCGCGTTGCTGGGGTTGGCCTATCTATACGGAAAAGGCGGCGCACCGCGCGACTGGCGCATGGCATCTTCGTTGCTGTCCGGTTCGGAGCAATCTGATCAACCATACTTATCCCTGCTCTGGAACTTCAGCTTTGAATACGCTGACGACGGTCGGTTCGTCGTGGGCAGCAACGCCCTCGACGACTTACAGTCAAGCACGACCGACCTCATGTCCGGTGAGCTGGTGCCGGCCTACGAGTTTGTTGCCGGCATCAGCGAACTTGATCGGTACTTGCTGTGGGCCAACGGAACTACAGGTGTGCGCAGAATCGAAAGTGCCGCGAAGCAGGAGTGCCTGCCGGCTATGGTCGAGTTGGCCCGCCTCCTCTCGCGCAGTGAGTTGGTAGACCGAGACGTCAATCGCGCTGAGAGCCTTCTAACGACTGCGGCGAAGTCAGATTTCCTTCCCGCATGGCTTGAGTTGGCGCGATTCTACCACCCGCATACCGGCGTGCGCCCCAACCTTGAAAGGTGTCGCGAGGCCTTGGTCAGGGCCTCGACAGCCGGTAGCGCATATGCAACCGAGATGCTGGGAACTCTGCCGTCCAAAGCGCTGGAAGATCAGACAGTTGGAACTCTGTATGACGAGTACATCAAAGCTTGGCCTACGCCAGCGCAATCGCGTTGGTGTCGCAGCAACACAAAGACGGGGGGCTCTTCATCCCCAAACCCAATGCTGCGTCGGTACCCAGGACTCGCTGCGATGCTGCGCAAGTACGCTGACCCAACACCCGAAGCCAAGATCTCAGAAATCACAGTTGCGATGGCTCGTTGCATGCTGGCGGAATGCCTGCTGCACGGCGTTGGCGGTGCGTCGCAAGCCGTCGACGAGGCAATGAGCCTCTTGAAAGCAGCGTACGACTACGGGTTGACCGCCGCCGCCTTGCTTTATGCCGAACATCGATTCGTGTTGGCGCGAGAGAACGGTTTCCCTTCCAACAAACAGATCAACGGCGAAGCTGCAAAGGCGTTGCTGAGCGCGCTCAAGATCGGCTTTACGCCTGCGGTCAGGTTGCAGGCAGTGGCCCTATCTGAGCCTCGCCCGTATGTCTTTTCGGACGTGCTGGATGCGGACTCGCTTGAGTTGTTCCAGACTCCCAAGCCAACCGAGTTGATGGAAAGCCTTGCCAGGAAGAATGATCCGGTCGCCCTGCGCTGGATTTGTACCAGCGACGCATACCGTCAGGGTGATGCAGCACAGTTTGAGGGGTGGCTGTTGCGCGGGACTGCCACGGAAGTTCCGGAAGCCATGCTTTCTTACGCCGAGTGGATCCATGCCGGGAAAGCTGTCGGAGAGCCGGTTGCGACGGTAGAAGAATTGCTGAACAAGTGCCGGCGCTATCGCGCAACTCGTGACCAAGCCGATGTGTTACTAAAGCGCCGGGCCGCCAAAGAGGCGATCAAGCGCGCGGAAGCTCTGATGGTGGAGCTTGAAGACGCACTCACGAAGTCCGGAGACTACGTTGAGTTCCTCAAGGCAAATCTGAACATCGCGGGTGATGTACAGCGGGCCTTTGAGGCGGACGCAGACGTCGACGAACTGTACGCCCTGGTTCTGTTCACGGGCCACGGCATGACTCAGCAACCCGAGACGGCGTACGACATCCTGATGGCGCCCGATGACTCGGCTCTTGGGACCTATTTGGTTGGTCGCATGCTCGAGGCCAAGGCGGCTGGAGGGTTTTCGCGGATCAGGTCAGCGCTGAGTTGTTACGAAGCAGCCGGCAAGACTGGTGCTGGATACGCCTACTATCGCATGGCGTTGGTCTATCGGGATGGAATCGGTGTCGAAGCAGACGAGCAACAGGCCTTCAAAGGGTTCAAGGCCGGGGCTGAGAAAGGTTGCGTTGAAGCGATGGTTGAAACCGCTGTCGCCTACCACGACGGGGTCGGCGTTGAGATTGACCTCAGTGAAGCGGGCGTGTGGATAGACAAGGGCGTCAACGCCGGGAGCGATCGTGCGGTCAAACTGCAAGAACTCTGGAAGAAGTGATTTCCGGCGCGGGCTCTGTATCTGCTGCGCCGGGCTGGCATAACGGCTGCATGGCTGATCCGGTTGATCTTTTAGTGCTTAGTGTGCCCGGTCTGAGCGCTCGTCTGTTGCGTGAACATGCGGCCGAGTTTCCACACATTGGCAAGCTGGCGAAGCACTCGGGCGCTACGCTGGTTGTGCCGGACGACGCCTCGCCCGCCCAGCTTGAGGCTGCCCTGATCACCGGCCTGCTGCCTGAGTTTCTTGTTTCGACTGACACTCGTGAATCGCGCGGTCGCCCATTCTGGCAAAGTGCCAACGTCAGCGCCCATGTCTCAACCCAGTTCCCGCTGCCCGTCGCATGGCGTGCCTTCGCGAAGTCACCGCGCCTTGAGTGGCGCACGTTGTCTGCCGTCGACAGTTCTTCGACTATCCATCCTCCGCTAGTAGTAGCCGAGCAGCACATCGCCGATGCGCCGGCTGATCACGCGGTTGTGCTGCTTTCAGCGTGGGCGCTGGCTGGCGGCAAAGTTGCCGGGCAGAACGCCCACCCGCTGGATCGCCCCGTGTTGCTGGCACGCGGGTTTGAGCAGACGAAGACCTGTATGGGCTTGCTCGAAGTGGCCGGGCTGTTGCAGCGGGCGCTGACCGGCGAGAGGTTGGTGGATGAGCTTTAGACGAACGAAACTGATCGGCGTGGCGGCGCTGCTGGTGTTGGCCGGTTGTGCGACAACCGGAGGTAAAGCCGCCGGTGTCATGCAGCTGGAAGATTCGGCTGTTGTCATGCCGGTGCGAAACCTGGCGGGCGTGCCGTTGAAAGTCCCGGCCGTGTATTTCGGTGATGCTGTCGGCAAAGGGGCCGAGCTTGATGTCGGCGAAATCGACCTGCGACTTTTGGCCGAGGCGGCGGTGTACGCGCATCTTTCGGAGTTGGGTTACGACGTCGCCTTTGACCAGAACGCGGAATCACTCAAAACCCCGCCGAAGTACGAAATACATGCCGCGATTACACAGTTGGATATGACGCATGTTCGTCGTACGGGACGATTTACGATGGGCATGACCGTTATGCTGGTTGACGCGCCCGGGCAGTTTGAAGTAGCGCGCGGCAGTGCCGAACGCGAGTTCCAGTTGCTGGACATCGCGCCTGACGAGGCCGGGGCGATCGGTGAAGAGCGTTTTATTGAAACGCGCCTGCAGACATTTACCGAAGGGCTGGCGCGAGAAGCCATCGATAGCGCTGGATTTTGAGTGTCAGGACGTCAAACTTTGCGGAACAAGTGACCAAGGGACATTAGGAGCAGAGACCATGTTGAGACTTCCAGCATATGCAATCGGCGCCGGAGTGATTGCACTCGTGCTTTCAACCGTTCCGGTACGTGCCGATGTCGCGCCGCACGGCGGTGAAATCCAGACCTTCCAAGATAAGGAAGAGCCCAAGCCGGATATCGCCGGCGAGCGCAAGGCCGTCGTCGACAAGGCCTGGACCTACCTCAAGACCATGTACAACAAGCCCGCGCCGCGCGAAGACCGCCGGCAGATTCAGGCTGGCTGGGGCCCCAAGGCCATGAACGTGCCATACACGGCGCTGGTGTTGCAGGGGTTGCTTGGCACACACGTTTGGTCTGACGATGACGAGATGATCAAGTCCAGCGTTATCTGGCTGGTCGAGAGCCAGGAAGCCAGCGGCGACTGGAGCTTCATGCCAGGTGTTGAGCAGGTGAAGGGCATGCAGGCCGTGTACATCACCAGTATCGTCGCTCAGCTTTTTGGCGACTTGAACAAAGACGGCGCATGGAAAGGCAAGCTTGACGATTCGCTGGCCAAGGCCGCGGACTACCTGAAGCAGGCGCAGGTCGGAGACCCGGACGGACCGGCCGCTGACTACGAGAAAGACAAGACCGGCTACGGTGGCTGGGGCTACAGCCGTGAAGAAATCGGCAACGGGCGTAAGCCGGCCTCGAACATGAGCACGAGTACGTTTGCAATCGACGCACTGCATGCATGCGGCGTGAAGGAAGACCACCCGATGTGGGAGCGCGCCCTGACATTCCTCAAGCGCAATCAGAACGCGGGCGAAGTGCAGGATGAGGGCTGGCAGGCGACCGACAGCAAGGGGCGCAAGATCAAGCCCGCAGGCAAGGACAGCCCGGACCACGGCGGCGCGACTTACGCCGAGGAGTCAAGCGACGGCATGCAGGAAAACGAGGACGGCACGGTTACTTTCTTCAGCTACGGAACCATGACCTACAACCTGCTGCGGGCTTACCTGTTTGCGGGGCTCGACAAAGACAGCGTCGGCGTGAAGCTCGCGACCGGGTGGATCCAGCGCAACTACACCGTCGAGCGGGTCCCCGGGCTACGCAACGAGAAGGACTATGAGAAGGGGCTTTACTACTATTACATGAGCATGGGGAAGACGCTGAACCTGCTGGGCGAGGACACGATCGAAGAGCCGGAGCGCGGGCTTAAGCACGATTGGCGTGCCGACCTGGTTACTGTCCTGAAAAAGCACCAGAATGAAGACGGAAGCTGGCTGAACAGCAACAGTGCCTATCAGGAAAACAGCCCCGTGCTGTGCACGGCCTACGCCCTTGAGGCACTTCGTAACACACAGAAGTAGACGTAGAGGAACCCTTGGCAGGGATACCATTCAGAAACTGAGCAACGGAGCGAACGATGAATCGATTCAAGTTGATGGCGATGGCAACCCTGGCGGCGGGGGCCTTTGCACTTTCAGCCTGCGGTGGCGCGAACAATGCGGCAAAGCCGCCGGTCGGTAACCAGCCTGCTGGCAACGCTGGTAACGACGCAGCGCCGGCCGACAATCAGAGTGGTAAAGACAACGGCGGCGAAGACAAGACGCCTGAAGTTGTTGACGTGGGCAAGCTGCGTAAACAACAGGTTGAGCAGGCGTGGACTTTCTTGAAGACGCAGTACAACAAGCCACCGTCGCAGGATGACCCACGAGGGTTGCTCAGCGGCTGGGGCCCGCAGTCGATGAACGTTCCGTACACAGACCTTGTGCTGCAAGGGTTGGTGGGTACGGACGTCTGGAAGTCCGACGACCCCATGTTCCGTGATAGTCTTGACTGGCTTCTGAAATCGCAGGAACCCTCGGGAGCTTGGAGCTACATGCCGGGTGTTGAGCAGTTCAAAGGTATTCGGGCTGTTTACATCACGGGCATCATGGCGCAGTTGTTGTCGGACCTGAACGAGATGGATGCCTGGAAAGGCAAACTTGATAGTTATATTGGTTTGGCTGTCGACTACCTGAAGCAGTCGCAGGTTGGCAACGACGGTGGCCCCGCACCCGACTACGACGAGAACACGACCGGTTACGGCGGCTGGGCATACAGCAAAGAAGAGATCGCAGACAGTGTAGGAAAACGTGGCAAGCCGCCGGCAAACATGAGCACGACCAGCTTCGCCATTGACGCCCTGCACCAGTGCGGCGTCAGCGAAGACGACCCGTTGTGGGACAAAGCACTGACGTTCCTGAAACGCAGCCAGAATGCCGGCGAAGTCCAGGATGAAGGCTTTGAAGCGTTCGCCACGGTGACTGACGAAAATGGCAAGAAGGTTGAGAAGAAGGTCAAGATGGCCGGGAAGGACAGCCCGGACTACGGCGGCGCCATCTACAGCGAAGAGACGAGCATGGCGGACGGCTACGATGCGAATGAAGATGGCTCGGTCACGTTGTTCAGCTACGGAAGCATGACCTACAACCTGCTTCGTGCATACATTTTTGCGGGACTGAGCAAGGACAGCCTTCCGGTCAAGCTAGCCCGCGGCTGGATTCAGCGAAACTACACCGTCGAGCGCGTGCCCGGCTTCCGCAAGCCCGAACAATACGAGATGGGGCTCTACTACTACTACTTGAGCATGTCTAAGACGCTTGAGACTCTCGGCGAAGACACGATTGAAGAGCCGGATCGCGGGCTGAAGCATGACTGGCGCAAGGACGTCGTGTCCAAACTGGGCGAGTTGCAGTCTGACGACGGCAGCTGGATTAACGAAAAGCACGATCGCTGGCAGGAAAACAGCCGCGTGCTTTGCACGGCCTATGCACTCAACGCATTGCGCCACACAAACAAGTAGCGGCGAGTAACGTCTTTTCAAACCCGGCGCGATGTTTTCGCCGGGTTTGTTATTCGCGGATGCCGCCGGCACGTTTAACTGGTTTGTAATCTTCGGACTTGCCGCGGGCGATGCTTAGTGTCTGCCAACGATCACCAAGTTGGTCACGCGC
>JAGQRE010000064.1 GCA_020425695.1 Planctomycetota bacterium | reverse complement strand
CCGGCAATCACGCGCTCGAGTGATTTCGTGAAGCCGGCCTTGTGCACGCCGGCAAACTGCAGAATTGCGAGAGGTTCGTTCTGGATCACGCGCAGCAACAGGTCGACGCCCTTTTCGGTGTACTTGTACTCGGCGCGGATATCGAGATAGGCGCCGGTTTCGTAGATGCGCTTGACGTCTTCATCCATGCGCCGAACACTGAACTCTGCCCCCTCGGCCGTGTCCATCTGCCCGCGGGCCCGCCAGAAGTCGGTCACGCCATCCTCTGTCCACTTGCCCTTCAACGGCGCGACGGTACGGATGCGCCAGACAAGCGGCTGGGTAAAGATCAGCGTTACTTTGAGGCTTTCGGCCTCTTGGTCATAATCCAGATCCCACTCGACCTTGCGGAACATGTGGCTGGAGTCGGTCAGGTACTCAATGTCCTTCTTGAGGTCAGCGCCGGCGAACTGACGCCCCTCGCGGGTGCGCATTGCTTCGAAGATCTTGGGGCGGGGTGCGCTGTCGGGTGCGCGGTCGAAGACCTTGCCCTCGGACTTCACCTTCAACTCAATGGCGGCGATGCGTGCGCCCTCCGCGCCCACGGGCACTCGCTGCGCAAACAGCGCCGGTGCAAGCAGGCAGAGGATGAACAGCAGAAACCAGCGCAAAGCACGTCCCGTAAAGGTGTAGCGGCGAACTATAGGGAGAGGGGGTACCCGGTTCTAGGTGTTAGCAGTGTCGGTTTACGACCGTAGCTAGTCAGTACTAGTTGAGCCCGGGGCGATACTACTCAAAATCCAGTACGATCTTGCCGGTCTCACCCCTGAGCATGCGCTCCATGCCGCCACGGAACTCGCCGTAGGGCAGGACTTCCGTGATGATCTTGCGCAACTTCTCACGGGCTTCGGGCACGCGTACAAGGTCACGGACTTTGTACCACGTGTCGTAGATGCGGCGTCCGATGATGCCCTGGATTGTTAACCCGCTAAAGATGACGTCGGTGCTGTAGTCGTCAAAGGTGTAGGCGTTGTCTTTGGTCAGTCCAAAGGCGACTACCTTGCCGCCGCGGCGTACGCTTTTGACGGCATTCGTGATTGCGTCCGGGTGCCCGGACATCTCAAGTGCGACGTCCGGGCCGTCGTTGCCCGCGGCCTCGCGTACAAGGTTCTGGACGCGTTCGCGCTCAGCGGCGCGATCTTCCGGTGTGCGGGCTATGTTGCCCTTGATCACGTCGTGAACGCCGATTTCTTTTGCCAGCTTGATGCGAGTGTCGCTTACTTCAACGGCTGTCACGTGGCGCGCACCGTGCATCAGGGCAATCACGGCGCTGAACATGCCGATCGGCCCGAGCCCGAAAATCACGACGCTCTGGTCTTTGAGGTCAAAGTGAGCGGCCGCGTGCATGGCGTTGCCGAGTGGCTCCTGAATTGCGGCGATTTCGTAGGGCAAGTCAGCGTCGTTCTTCCAGATACAGGACGACGGCAGCGCGATGTACTGGGCGAACGCGCCGTCGCGGTCAAAGCCGATGATCTTGTCGTTGACGCAGACGTGTTTTTCGCCGCGCAGGCACTGGTAGCACTTGCCGCAGACCACGTGGCTTTCGGCACTGACGAAGTCGCCGACGGCGAGTTTCACCGAGGGGTCGTCCATGATCGTGCCGACTTCGCTGCCGATCTCTACGACATGGCCGCAGAACTCATGCCCGGCGATGACACCGTGGGTGAAATTGTCGCTGGCGCGGTTGAGCTTGCCGCGGATGGATTCATCCCACTGAAACAGATGCAGGTCGGAGCCGCAGACGGCCGCCGCGCGAACCTTGATCAGCACTTCGTCGGGCTTGATCGTGGGCACGGGCGCTTCACGAACTTCCAGCGCGCCGGCTTTGGGTGCGACTACCTGAATGGAAGGCATGGTGTCGGGCATCTGCGTATTCCTTCGTACAAGGCCCATGTTATAGCCACCAACACCCCCCGCGAAAGGGGCCAAGAGGGCGGTCGCGGTGTTTGATAAGATGCTGGCATGAACGAGCCGTGGGAAATTCTTCGTAAGGTGGTCGCTGCGTTTCAGGTGCTGCAGATCGACTACATGATCGTGGGCTCGACTGCTATGCGGGCTTACGTCCCCGGGCGCTCGACCTTCGACACGGATGTTCTGGTTAGAATGACCGAGGCCCAGTTGGCGCAGCTATCCGACGAGTTGGGCGACGACTGGCTGTTGGAGTGGGAACCCGCACTGCAAGCTCTGAAGTCGGGCAGGATGTTCAACGCGATTCATTATGGGACGTCTTGGAAGCTCGATTTGATCCCGCTGAAGGACAGCGAGTTCCACAAGGCAGAGTTCAGGCGTCGGCAATTGGCGCAGATCGGTCAGATAGCCTGCTACGTGCAAAGTGTCGAAGACCTGGTGGTTTCCAAGTTGCACTGGGCCAAACTCGGCGGCTCGAAGCGCCAGATAGAGGATGTTCGAGGGCTGCTGCGTTCAGGGCTGGAACTGGATCGTGAGTATATCCGGAAGTGGTCAGTCGATCTGGGGCTGGATACACTGTTGGCGGAGGCTGACAGTGGATGACACCCCGCTGCACACTTATCAGCAACAGGTGCAAATCTGGCAAAGCAAACCGTTCGAAGAGCGCATGCGACTCGGTTGCGCGGCTGACGCCATGGGGCTAGCTGCGGCTGCGGAAGTCGCAGCCAGGCGTTTTCCCAACGACCCGGCGGCGCTGTTCCTCAGCCTGCATGGAGACTTCTTCAGCAGCGAAGAGCGAGAGCGGCTGGCCACCGCGATTCGCCGGCACCAGGCCAATGTTTCGGCATAGACCAAAATCAAAGGAACCGTGCAGCAGCCCTTCACGTTCATACACTGGAAACAGGATGACCTGGGGCACAGGGCATGAGCGCGAAATCAATCTGGTTAGGTTTGGCCGGTCTTTGGGTGCTGGCGATGGCTGCGGGAGCGGTGTTTCTGCTGATGCCGGAGCGGCAAGCGCCGGGCTTGGCAGCGAATGGAGTCGAAGCAGCTGACACGACGGCATCTGAACTTTCCGAGCCGCTAGAAGCTGGCGCGCCCAGCCATGAAGTATTGCCGACGCCCGTCGAGTTTCCCGAGCCAGAAACAGAGACCACAGCCGAAGAAGCGGACGAAGGCACCAACAACGATTCCACTGTCAAACGTGTTGAAGATGCCAACCCGGTCTCCACTCGTCCTGATGCCGCGGTAAGCGCTGACAAGACCGTCACGGAAACTGGTACTGCGCTGCATTCCGTCGAAGTAGCGCAGGGCGGGCGACTCACGTTACCGTCGGGCGAGGTCAATGTGGACGGCGACTGGACGAACCTCGGAACCGTCACAGCTGCTGGTACGACGCTTGTGTTCGACGGTGCGGATCAGACGATTTCCGGCAACACGACCGCCAAGAAAATCATTCTGCGCGGCGGCACGAAGCGCATCCGCGGCGGAACACTTGGCAGCAACGGCAGCGGTAACGCCGAGCCTGGTGACGCCGGGCTTTATGTCGAGGCCGGCACGACCCTGATCATTGAAGAGGGTGGCAAGTGGAACACACCCAACCCGTACGGGTTTCAGATTGCAGGCTCGCTTGTGATTGATGGTGGCGAGTTCACCTGTCGTTTCAGCAATGGCAACGGCACAGACCGGGGGGAAGAGTCATGGCTGCCCGGCAGCGAGCTTACGATCTATCGGGGCAAGTTCATCGGCAGTGGTGACGCGGATTTCAGCGGCGCGACCATCACGATTCACGATGGCGCACTCGAGATCAACGACGACATCTGGGACACCGGCGAAGTGCTGAACATGTACGGCGGCACGATGCGCAACGCAACGCGCGGCGGCATGTTCTTCATGACCGGTGCGGTGAACATCACGGGTGGTGAATTGCAGGTGTACCAGAACTCCAGCCGCAGCTTGCGGATTCATGCGGAAGCCAGCGTCTACTGCACCGGCGGCGAAATCTCGATCAACGGCCAGGCAATCCGGACGAGTAGCGGCGGCATTATGCTCGGCTCAAGCGCGACGGTCGGCAATCTGAAGATCAACACAAGCACGCGGATCAGCAGCGACTCGACGGAAGGCGCATACCTAAGTGTCGGTGGTGATTTCGAGATCGCGAAGGGCCAGAAGTTCGAGGCGGCGGGTCACCAGGTCATCGCCATCATTCCCACCGGCGAAGACCAGGGCGAGTTCATACCCTGACAGATCGCACAACGGAAACTAGAATCCCTAGATCTCGCAGGGGGCGATCCGTGCACGATTTAGCTGACATTCCGTCGATGGTCATTGCGGCTTCCGATTCCATCAACTACGGCAGGGTGCTACGGGGTGGAATCGCCATCGTGGTCATCGTTTCGGGGCTGGTTACGTGGGTCATTTCCAAAAGTATGCGCGGGTCGGCCATGAAAAAATGGGCGACTGCCCGTGGGCTCTCGTACTCGAAAGACGGGATTACGGGCATGCTGGAAGGCCACCAGATTGAGGTGACCCTGACAGACAATCGTATCAACGCCGAACAGATGCAGTTTCGTGGTACCTGTCGGGTGAAGTTGCGGGGAAAGCTACCCGATCATCTCCGCATCGTTACCAAGAGTTTCGCCGCAAATCGCGCTCAGCAATCAGTGAAGTTTCCCGATGACCCGGCATTTGAGCAAGCGCTTACGGCGACGGCATCGGATCCAGTGGAAGCAGCCGCTTTTCTCGCGGATCCCAACTTGCGACTGGCAATCTTGCACTTCTTTTCAGTCACGCCGGGCATGGAAGTCGGCGACAATTCGGTCACGGCTTCGGCATCCGGGGTAGTGGCCATTGGTGGTGACCCGTCCCATGTCATTGATACGCCGTTGAGGCGGTGCGGGCAGCTCATTCAAGTATTGCAGGCTGCGTTGGCCGGACAGCCGGTGGACATTGACAGCATCCCTGGGTTGCGCCCGGGTGGCGGACTCGTGAAAGGGCCACTGAAAGCGAAGAACATTCCAACGCGCAGGAAGCCTGGTTCCACGCGACCTGGCGAGCTTTGATTGCGCGCAGCTCGAACGGCTCTGGTTTGAGTACTTCGTTTATCTTTGCTCAGTTTCTAGGCGTTCCTTAACGCAGAGCCCTCGGCCTTCTTGCCCGGGATACAAACGCGGCCGAGTGGGGCCATTGGCGGACCTACAGCACGTACCTGACGCTCAAGTAGCACGCCGCCGTAAGGGCGAACCACGTTGCCAGCACCAGCATGACGCCACGGCGCATTGGTTGAAGATCCGTCTTGGAGGCCTGCTCACGTGCTGATTGCATGACTGGATCGGGTGTCAGGCGAATCGCGAGCGCAAGACCAAGCGGCAAGATTAGCAGGTCATCCAGATAGCCGAGTACTGGGATGAAATCTGGGATCAAATCGATTGGGCTGAGGGCATAAGCCACGACCAGAGCAGCCAGCAGTTTTGCAAACCAGGGCGTTTGCGGGTTGCGGTACGCGATTGCCACCGCTCGTATTTCAAGCTTCAGCCTTCGTGCCCACTCGCGCAGTCGTTGCATGGCCGGGCTCCGGGTTTACGCAGGTACTTGCTCGGGCTTGGTGTTGATGACTTTCCAGCGGGCGAGGAAGAACAGCAGCCCCAGCCCGATCAGCGCGCCGCCGACGGCGAAGGGCTGTTCGGGGCCGAAGCGGTCGTAGATGTAGCCGCCGAGGATCGGGCCGATGATGCGCCCCAGCGTTGCGGCACTGGCGGTGAAACCCATCGTCCCGCCTTGCTCATCGGCGCGGGCGTGGCTGCTGATGATGGCCAGCACGCTCGGGTTGCAGAGCCCGTTGAAACCGCCGATCAGGAAGGCAAAAAACAGCAGCAACACGAACTGGTTTGTCTCGACGTATGTGTTGATCTCAACCTGATAGCCGAACAGGAACATCGCAACCGTCAGCCCGGCCAGCCCGATCACGAGCACCTTGGCGGGGCCCAGCGATTTGCTTAGTCGCCCGATCAACCCTCCCTGCACGAAGGCCAGCGTCAGCCCGATCACGACAAACACCCACGCGTTATGGCTCGCGTCCAGCTTGAGGTACTCGGCGTTGAACTGGGTGAACATGGCCTCCAGTTGCGCGAAGCCGAGCGTGACAATCAGATACACCACCAGCATCGGCCCGATGGCTGGGCGCTTGAGCCCTTCCAGCAGTTGAGCCATGCGCCCTTTGCGTGGGCCGAGTCCGGCGCGCAACTCCTTCGACAGCGACTCACGCATGATGGTCAGCGTCAGGATGAATGCTGTCAGGCTAAGCCCGGCCGCGAACAGGCTGGGGAACATCAACTGGGCGCGGTGAAACGCTTCGGCGTCGATTGCAGGCCCGTAGCCGAACCAGCCGAGTACCGTCTCGCTGACCAGCGCACCGCCGATGGCCGGGCCGAACACGAAGCCCAGCCCGAAGGCCATGCCGATCAATCCCATGCCTTTGCTGCGGCGCTCAGGCGGGAAGACGTCGGCCATATACGCCTGCGCGGTACTGATGTTGGCGGCGCAGACACCCGCCAGAGCGCGCGAGATCAGCAGCCAGGTGAAACTTGGCGAGAACGCGAACATCACCCACGTGGCGGCAAAACCGGATGTGCTGAGCGCAAGAATCGGGCGACGCCCGACTTTGTCACTGAGTCGCCCCCAGATTGGCGAAAAGATGAACTGGAACAGCGAATACGCGGTCAGGATCATCCCAACCAGCACGCCGCCACGCGAGCGCTCAAGCCCGACCGCGCGGGCCACGACGTTCGCCCATTCCGGCACTTCAAAGATGCGCACAAAGTATGGCAAGCTCGGCAGCACAATGCCGAAGCCCAGCAGGTCAATGAAGATGATCAGCCAGACCACGAAGACGCCACGTTTTTGATCGGGTGAAAGCTTCTGTGGAGTCTCATCAACCATGGCGGGATGCTAGTCCACGCTTCCCAAATTACGAGTGCTGGGCATCGGAGTGCCAGCGTGAGACAAAATTAGTAGCCTTGATGGGTCACGATTGACCTGAGTCCGGAGCGCATTTTGAAACTTCTAATTACAACTGTCGCGGCTGTCGCAGCGGTCTGCGTGACCGCCTCTGCAGAGCAGAAGCCAGAATCTCACGGTCGGCTTGTACCAATCGAAATCAGAGCACCCGATGGCAAAGTGCCGTTTCCGAGGGAATTGGTGACTTGTGGCGGTAGCAGCTTCGTCCACGTGCAACTCAGTTCGCATGTTTATGACAATGCAGTCTACCGCATCGAAGGGGATGTTTCAGAAGCCGTGACATTGGAGGATGGTGCCGCGTTCAAGGCCAACGTAATGGTGCCACAACCCGGTACACCATTCGTATTTGTGCGCACGGAGTCCGAAAGAGCGTACTTCAGGATCGAGAACAACATCGCCAAACCCGTTTCCTTCGATCCCCCCGTCGAACTTGGGAAGTTTTACCAGTTCTTCCACGGACGATCGGGGGATTTCTTCTGGGATGGAAACACCGCGAGTCTCTATCGGATAACAGGTACGTCAGCGAAGCGACTTGAAACTAAACTGTTTCACGGAGCGCGATACATTGCTGTCGCAAAGGCTCGCGACGGATGGATTGTTTCCTGCGACCCTGCGGAGAACTCTCCCCAATTCCGTCTGCTCTACATCGGCGCCGATCTTGAGGTTCAGCAACTTGAACTGCCAGAAGTACTCGATGGTGATCAAAAGCGAGTTGAGGCTGACAGCCTTCAAGTAGCATCGACGAGAAGGGATGCTTTCGTTTGCGCGACGTTCAATCTGGAGGGTCACGTCTACATAGTCCGCGAGGGAAAGTTGAAGCCCGTCACGCATGCTAACGGGCGTGCCATCATTGACGCGGACTTTGGTTCATTCGAGGCAGCCGGCGAGTCACTTTACTTCGCATCGGCAAATGAAGCCGGTGAGCACGTGTTGTGGCGCCGAGCAGATGATGGCTCGATGACGGAGCTAGACTTGGAGGGGATGTTTCTAGTCATCGCCCGTGGCGATCATGATTCCATTGCAGTTCGTTCCAGCGACTTTGACGATCGACGTGTTTATCTGATCCGGGACGACTTAGTAGTGAAGGTCGAGCACCAGTCCGACGAGCCAGAGGCTGGATTTGACGATTTCCGCTTGGGCGAGAATTCGGCTTGGGGGATTAGCAATGACCTGCAAGAGCACCGTGCCGTCCTCTATCACGTTGACGCCGTCGGGAACGTAGAACCAGCCAAACTCTCGGACGGCACTGCGATAACAAGTGACACGTCAGTGAAGCGATCGCCGACTGGCGCTGGGATTTTCGAGGGTATGGAACTCCTCGGTGACGGGAACCAACTGTACTTGCGGTGGTGGAATAGAGAGGGGTGCAGACTTTTTCGGCTGGCCGACTGACTCAGGTCGTCGTAGCCCCATCTCCTCAAAAGAACTCAACGAAGTGAGCATGCCCCAAACCCGATATCCGTTTGAAGACCCCAGTGTTGAGCGGGCGTTCTCTCTGTTTCCGGAAACCGAGCGAGTGGGGCTCATGGCTTTGCGGGAATTGATCTTTGATACCGCCCGGAAGACCGAAGGCGTGGGGGAGTTGCTTGAGACTTTGAAGTGGGGTCAGCCTGCGTACCTGACGCCCGCGACAAAGTCTGGATCGACGCTTCGGCTTGGTTGTCCCAAACAGAGCGGGTTTGCCGTCTACGCGCACTGCCAAACGACAATCATCTCGGACTTCCAGAGCGCGTACGCTGACGACTTCAACTTTGAGGGCAATCGCGCCGTCCATTTTCAGACCGGCGAAAAGTTGCCAGTGCGGAAGCTGAAGGTCTTGGTCAGAAGCGCTCTGACCTACCACTTGCGGCGATAGCTACTTTTTTGGGCGGGTGATTTTGCCGATTTCGCGGGTGTCGCCGCGCCCGATGGTGCGCCCTTTGCGGGTTGGGCTCTGCTTGTGGAACTCGACAATGTAGCGCACGGCGTCGTCCGGGTCGTCCGTGCGGTGGAACAGGTTCAGGTCCTCGGCGCTGATGTGGCGCCACTCTGCGAACATGGTCTTTTCCATCCAGTCGTACAGCCCCTGCCAGAACTTCATGCCGAACAGTACGCATGGAATGCGCCGCACTTTCAGAGTCTGCACCAGCGTCAGTACCTCGAACATCTCGTCCATGGTCCCAAAGCCGCCGGGCATGAAAATGAATCCCTCGCTGTACTTCACGAACATCACTTTGCGGATGAAGAAGTAGCGGAAGTCGATCAGCGTGCTGCAGTAGGGGTTGGCCTCTTGCTCCATGGGCAGGTCGATTGCGAGCCCGACGGAGTCGCCGCCGCCGTCGCCCGCGCCCTTGTTGCCGGCCTCCATCACACCCGGGCCGCCGCCGGTAATCACGCCGTAGCCTGCTTCAGCCAGTTTCTTACCCAACAGAACGGTAGTTTTGTACAGCTCATCATCCGGGTGGGTACGCGCGCTGCCGAAGATCGAGACACAGCCGCCGACCTTGGACATCTCGTCAAAGCCTTCCACAAACTCGGCCATGACACGAAAGACCTGCCAAGTGTCGCGCAGCCCCTCAATTACTTCTGCTTTACGCATGAAATGGCCCTATCTCTGGAAGGGGGCTGGAACCCCCGCGCGTTCTACTAAGTGATGCGGCCCGCGAAGTTTACGCTCGCGCGAACAGTTGGAAAGGGCTGAGCAGTTTACTGAGGAATGACCGTGGACGATATGTATAAGACCACAACCGTCGATGCGGCAGAAAGTTATATCGCTGAGCGACGTTCTGAGGATTCTGGGGACAGAGCAGCAATGACGAAGCACGCACCAAAGTCTTCGGACGAGTTTGAGTACATCAACTGGATTCGTACCGAGCTACCACCGGCGTCGCCCGACCTTGAAGTCGGGCCCGGCGACGATTGCGCTATCATGCGCGTCAAGCAGGACCGCCAGGCGCTGAAGATCGACACGGTCATTGAAGGCAAGCACTTCATTTTGTCCGGACGCGGACCCAAGCCTACTGCGGTCATGGGTCCGGCCGCGACCCCCGAAGAAGTGGGTCGCAAGGCGATCACCCGTTGCCTGTCCGACATGGCGGCGATGGGCGCGACACCCAGTTCCGTACTGATTTCCGTGACGCTTCCGACCGGCGCGCCCGTGAGTTTGCGCGAGCTGGTTTTCAAGGGCGTTGCGAAGACCTGCGCCACCTACGGCGTGACGCTGGCCGGCGGTGATACCCAAAGCTGGGACGGCCCGCTTTCACTTTCAGTTGCCATGACCGGTGCAATGGACGGTGTCCGACCGGCGCTTCGCGCAGGCGCTGCCCCGGGCGACGTTGTTGCAATCACCGGCAGTCTTGGTGGCAGCATTCTGGGCAAGCATTTGCGCTTTGAGCCGCGTATCGCTGAAGGACGCTTCTTGGCGGAGAAGGGCGTCAGCGCGATGATCGACCTTTCAGACGGGCTTAGCGGCGACCTCACCCGCATCTGCGAGGAGTCCGGCGCACGGTTTGCCGTCGGCGCTGATATCGCAGCCGAGGCCGTACCTGTCAGCAAGTCAGCCCGTCGCCTTGCCAAGCTTGAAGGCAAGGGTGCTGAGCGCGCGCTGCATCACTCGCTGCATGATGGCGAAGACTTCGAGCTGTTGTTCATCGTGAAGCCGAATCGCTGGAAGAAGATCGTCAAAGAGTGGCCCTTCGATGTGCCGATTCGCGCGCTGGGCATGATGCGCCCGCTGGCCAAAGGCGAGCCGCTGGTGCGGATCCTGAAGAAGGGCGAACCCGAGGCGTTGGAAGTCATGTCTTGGGTCCATCAGCTCTAGAGATCGCGAAAACTTCTCGTCATTCCCCCAAGCGTTTGCGCGTACAAATGGACGGTTTACAGCGCCGGAACTGGCTCGGCGTGGTATACTGTAGTGACTTGCCTCACGGGTCTGAGCGGCTCTGTGGGCAGTGCGTCGGGGTAGGAGGAGAAGTATGGGAACACTGCAACTGATAAGCCCGTCGCTGGAATCAACCATCCAGATAGGCCGAATTCTTGGCAAGTGTCTGCCGGCCGGCACGTTCGTCGCACTCGACGGCATACTCGGCGCGGGCAAGACGCAGTTTGTCAAAGGCATCGCCTGCGGGCTCGATGAAGGCGGCTGGGCCGGGCTTCGCAGCCCGACTTTCACGCTGATGCTGAGCTACCACGGCGGACGCTGTGTTCTCCACCACGTCGATTTTTACCGCCTGAATGAATCGCCGGAGCTTCCTGGCGAGATTCTTGAAGCGATTGAGTCAGATCGTGCGATCACGGTAGTTGAGTGGGCCGACATCTGGCGTGAGGTCTGGCCTGAGCATTACGTGCACGTTTCGTTTGAAATCGAGGATGACACGAACAAGCGCCGCATCACGATTGAAGACCCGCGAGGCATCTGCCCCGACCTGGCCAAGGAGCTTGACGACTACGTCATAGAGCCCGCCGGTGCTTAGGGCTCACAGCTGACTTTCTTGATTGCGGAGCCTTGGCATTGCTGAGGCTCTTCACGTTGTAGGGCGCTGCCGGGCCTGTGCATTCAGCCTATCAGGCGTTAAACAGACCGCATGAAGCGTGTCTTGCTGACTGTGTTCTGTCTGTGTTTTGCCCTGCCATTGCTGGCTCAGGATGCGGCCAATGTTTCCGGCAACACCGTTACCGAAGAAAAGATCGACACGCCGCTCGAGTATTACTTCGGTGCTCTGGCATTGCTTGCGGTTGTGATGACATGGGCCTGGGTCTGGCTGAGACTCAAAGACCGCCCCAAGCTGCCGCCGCCGGTTTTTGATGAGACAGACGAACTGGCTGCCGAAGCAACGGACGAAGCAATTGAAGAAACGGCGGAAGATGCCGAGACGGAGAAAGATTCATGAACTACCTCGCCATAGTTGTGTTCATTCTGGCCGGTCCCGTGTCGGCGTGTTGCATGGTGCCGCGTGACTATCCCGGCGACGTGGACCAATCGGCGCAGCGTGTCGTCGTGGTACACCGCGCGCCGGAGGGCGACAAGCCGGGTTATGAAGAGATGATTATCCGGGTGCAGCCTTTCTTTCAGGGCAGCGAAGCCAACCCTGCAACCATGACGTGGGTCGTGACGGTTCCTAGCAAGCCTCTGCGATACGATCAGGCAAGTGTGGAAGCACTGGATGCAGGCCCGGAGTTCCAGAAGAAGCTGTTTCAACTCGCGCGTGACCAGTGGGCGAACAAGACCGGCTTCGAATGGCCGGAGTGGTTGAGTTGGATGAGTGCACGCGATTCAGCGGTGGACGAGGCAAAAGCTGCCGGTGCAATCGAAGAAGACAAGTTGGTAACGGTCGGGCCTTACAACATCACGCCGGTGCGCGCGAAAGGTGCCGAAGCCGTGCAGGCCCTGAACGACTATCTGGGTCAGCGCGGCTTCCCGAAGGAGGACCCGGCGCACTTGCAGTACTTCATAGACAACGAGTTCACCTTCCTCTGCATCAACGTGACGCCGCCGCAGGGACAGACAGCTCTCGGGCGTGAGTTGGAACTACCGCCGCTGGTGATCGGGTTCGAGACGCCCGAGCCTTATTACCCGGGCAAATTCAGCAGCCGGCAGGGAAACTTCAAGCTGGACCTCACGGTCATCACCGACTCGCCGCTGAACACGCAGTCGGTGGGGGAGTTGCGCAAGCGGATGAACGCCAAGAATTACGGTTACGTGCAATTGGTGAACCTGTTCTCGGTTCAGGCTTTGCCCGAGACGCTGACAAGTGCGCTGAGTGAACGTGTCACAACCCGCGAAAAGCAGCGCTGGTATGTGAACCGAATTGAGAGTGAAGGGTTCAACGACGCCTCAGAGGGCGGCATCGCGGCGTGGGAGACTGACGTTTTCTTCAAGGTTGGGACGATCCACGATGAAATCCCCGGCTTCTGGTACTACGGCGACCAGGAGATCAGTTGGTACGAGCGCCTTGTACGCGAGCACGCGATGGCCTTCTTCGTGACGATGGGGATGCTCTTCTTCCTGTCGCTGTACATCAAGGTACGCATCAACAGGAAGCGTGCGGCCGCAGAGAAAGCGGCCTAGGGCGCTTCGCACCTAACCTACTCGTCGTCGCCGAATTCTGTGTCCAGTTTCGCGAACGCGTCGGTGATGTCGAACCAGAACACTTCACCATCTTCGCATTCCATGCGGTCAACGGTGCGGTCGTTTTTCTTCAGAAGAGACTGTCCCTTGGGTGTCTTGCCCAGCTGTTCCAGCACGTCGTATTCGTCGAGTGTGCGCAACACCAGCCACGGTTTCTCTAGGCTGCCATCACCGGTGCCGCGTATGCCCTCAAAGCAGATCATGCACATGGCGGCTTCCATTTCGGACGACTCTTCGTCGCCGATCTGTTTCAGTGCATAGCTGCGCATAAGGTGAAACCGTGGGCTCAGCAGATAGTTCGGAACAAGTCGTTGCCCTGCGTCGACAAAACCCTGCCAGTCCTGGCTCTCAAGCTTGTTTGCAGCCTCTTCGAGGTCTTTGTTGTACGGCATGTAGCTTGGGTGCTTCAGGACGATCTCGCGCACGGCCAGAAAGTTTTCCTGCGTGGGCTCTTTGAGAAACCTGAAGAACGGGTCGTCGGACATTCTTCTATGGTGCGCATTCCGAGCCAAAGCACACGTTAAATCGGGACTTACAGCGACTTTCGCGGTGTGTTATTCTTACACACATGAGTATGGATGCCTTATCACAGGTGGTCGGCAACTCACCGCGCATGCGAGAGTTGAAGCAGAGTATTCTGCAAGTTGCGCAGGCCGAGTTTCCGGTTCTGATACTTGGTGAGAGCGGCGCGGGCAAAGAAGTGGTCGCGCGGGCGATTCACGCGTTGTCACAACGCCGGGACGCGCCTTTTGTCGGGCAGAGCTGCCTCGCAATCCCTGAACCACTGATTGAATCGGAACTGTTCGGATATGAGCCCGGGGCGTTTACTGACGCGCGCGAAAGTCGTCCCGGCTTGTTTGAGCAGGCCGAGGGCGGGACGTTGTTTCTGGATGAAATTGGCGACATCCCGCTGAGTTTCCAGAAACGGTTACTCCGTGTGTTGCAAGAGCGTGAAGTGCGACGCTTGGGCAGCACCGAAGCCATCCCGATCAACGTCCGGATCATTACGGCCACCAACGCGCCGATTGAACGTCTGGTGAAAGAGGGCGGCTTTCGTACAGACCTGCTGTATCGCCTCAACACGTTCGAGTTGCGCGTGCCGCCGTTGCGCCAGCGCATTGACGACATCCAGGCGCTGGTGGAGTTCTTCCTGCGCAAGCACGGCGCACGCTACGGCATTGAGCCTGAGGTTCCGGGCGCTGACGTGATGGACGCACTGAAGGCCTATCCTTGGCCGGGAAACGTGCGCGAACTGGAAAACTTCGTCGTGCGCTGGATCAGCCTTGGCGGCGAGGCTCTGGATGCGCTCGATAAACGCGTCGCCCTGAGCTTCGAGCAGCAGGACAGCAATCGTCGCTGGCTGAGCATGACCATGGCCGAGATCGAGGCCGAGGTCATCAAGATGGTCCTGCACGATTGCGCAGGCAACAAGACGCTCGCCGCCAAACGCCTCGGGCTGGCCCGGAAATCGCTCTACAACAAGATCGAAAGGTACGGCATCGACGCCGTCGACGTAAGGAAAAAGTAGAAAGTTGAAAGGCAAAAGGATGGCAGCAGAGTTGGTTCCGATCCCTGAGCGTTGTTTTCAACTAGCTGTGCGAATCGTGAAGTTGTGTCGGCACCTTGAGACCCATTCGGTGACTGCAAGAACCGTTGCACGGCAGTTGCTGCGTTCTGGTACGTCGATCGGGGCGAATGTTGAAGAGGGGCAGTCAGCAGAGAGTCGTCCAGACTTCGCCCATAAGTAAGGCATCGCCCTCAAAGAAGCGCGAGAAACGAAGTACTGGCTTAGGCTTTTGTCAGCAACAGAGACCGTCGAGGAAGACAAGCTAGCTGAGATCACAAAAGAGACCGACGAAGTTTGCCGGATCCTCGGAGCAAGCATCGCGAAGGTGAAGAACAAAACGAAGCAGTAGTACCTTTGCCTTTTTACTTTAGCCTTTTGACTTGCATGAAATAGACCGACCGCGCCAAGCGCGGTCGGTCTATTTCATGCTGGTGCTTGGGGGGGGACTTGAACCCCCACGTCCTTGCGGACACTGGCACCTGAAGCCAGCGCGTCTGCCAATTCCGCCACCCAAGCAGAGTGCGTGCAGCTATCTAACGAAGACCCGTTTCAAACGGGAAGCGCGGGAAAATACACCAACGGTTGAGTAAATCAACGGGTTGGATCAGGACACCTTTTCGGCTTCTTTCGCCTCGGCCTTCTCGACTCTTTCAACGTCTACTTCACGTTTGTTGTCGAGCTTCTTGGGCTCCGAGTTGCCGCTTACGTCGTCCTGAATGTCTTTCACGCCGTGCTTGAACTCTGTCACGCTCTTGCCGAGGCTGCGAGCGATAGAGGGCAGGCGACTTCCGAACAGGAGAATTCCGACGGCAACAATACCGACGATTTCCCAGGTCCCGAGATTGATGAATGCTAGTTCCATGGTTTTGTCTCCGGGCGTACTTCAATTTAACGCGCCGGTGTTCAAAAGGTTACGCACTTCCTGCATTTCAGCGTACAATAGGGCTTTGGCTTGACAAGCAACAGCGCTCGGAATCAAGCAATGCAACCAGCACAACCCTCTCACTTTACTTGCAAAGCCTGCGGCCATTCTTTCGCCGGATCGTGGGATGTTGTCTCAAAGCAGCCCACCTGCCCGAAATGCCGGACCTTCGGACAACTCGTTGATGCTAAGGGGCAACCCGTCAGCGGGCGGCAAAATGTGGTCCGTGTGCAGCACCCCGGCGCTGGTGGCAAAGCGCCTATGCGCGGGCAGGGCGGCCCGGTCGGTTTCAATGGCGGGCAGCAGGGCGGCTATTCGCAATACGAAGACGACGTCGTTGAGGTGAACGCCAACGTGGCCTATGGCGAGCGCACCAACAAAAAATCGCTCATGACCATGGTCATTCTGATCGTGCTTGGTCTGGGCATTGTGGGTACGTTGGGTTTTATCGTGTCGATTCTTTCTGACTCGTCGGCACGCGATGCGGAACTGAAAAAAGAGCGCGAAGTCGTCCTCGACCCTAAAGACTTTGAACGCGCCGTGGACGATAGCGTGGCAAAGGTTCGCACCCTCCTGAACAACGTTCCCGATGCCGAAGTGCAGGAGACCACCAACTTCGACGAAGCACTGAAGGCGATTCAGGACACAGGCGGCACGCCGCCAACCTGGACCGCGCCGCCGGCTCCCGGCACGCCTTTCCGCACACACGGCTTCCTGATCAAAGCCAAGGACCAGCGCACCGGACTTCCGGTGGTCGGCTTTGTGATGCTGCTGTACTACAAGACGGCCGCCGAAGTTGAGCAGGCCCGTGCCGAAGTGGACCGACACTTGGGCGGGGATACGCGCAACTACAGCATCCATACCAACCCGGCTATGTGGTTCGCGGCCTACTCAGGCGTCAACTACAAGGGTGTCGTGAAGGATGCGTTGACCAACGCGATGCGTCTTGGCGCCCCCGCCAGCTACAAACAGTTCACTGACCGCGTCGGCGCAACCATGCGGGACGAGCTGAAGGACTGATTGCGCAGGCGGGTTGGCACAAAAGACGCTGCAATCAGTCCCACCAAACGTATTCATCTACAAGCGGGCCACGGAGCGTTGTTTTGAAGCAATTCCTGATGTTGATCGCCTTTGCGGCGGCGTTCTGTTGCGTTTCATTCACATCGGGTGTTACCGCCCAGGATGCCGCGCCCGGCGCCAAAGAGCCGCAAACCGATGAAGAGTGGATTGCTGAGTATGTCGCACGCTCTGAGCGCCTGCGCGATTTCGGCTATCCGCTTCTGGCGCGCGAGCAATTGGACAAAGCCAAAAAGCTGGATCCCACCGCAAAGCCGCTGCTGCTTGAGTACATTCGCCTGTTCACAAAGAGTGAAGCCAAGTTGGAAGAGACATTCCCGTACGTGGCCGCGCTGCGCGATCTGTATCCTAACGATTACGACAGTTGCCTTGAGATCGCCCGTTTCTTGTTCCTGACCGATCAGGCTCCGATTCCGCCGATCATCCAGACCAAGGAAGACCTCAAGGCCGCGCTTGAACGTCTCGATGCCGAGATGGCTGTATTCCGGCAACTCGCGAAGTTTGTCCTGAACCCTGAAGGTGACCTGCCCAAAGTCGCGACGGGCAAGCCTGCCCTGCCACTTGCTTACCTTGCGCGGTGCGCGAAAGCCAAGCCGGGGCAGGGGGAAGTGCTGTACTTGGCGGCGCGCGATCTGGACATGCGGGGGGGCGATTTCGACCGTTGGTCCAGAACCGACGAGAATCTGAAGAAGCCCTTCGATCTGGCCGCGCAGGAGGTGTACGGGCTGGTGCTGCCGCTGTATCAGGCCGCCGCAAAGACCGACGATTACAACGTCAGCGCGACAACCCAGATCCCCGACCTGCTGTTCCGCATGCACAAGTATGAGCAGGCCTACCGTGCTGTGGCGGCCGCTGAGTTGGTCCAGCCCGGTGACATCGGCATTGCCAAGACTCGTCTCGCGATCGCCGAGGAAAGCAAAGACTTTGAGCAATTGAACGATGCGCTCGCGATGCTGGACAAGCTGTATGGCGACATCACCAGCCGCCTTGATATCTCTGCCGCCAAGCGCATCCAGGACAACGGCTGGGATTTCAACATGTGGCTCGCGTACCAGGAAATCCAGACCTATCGCGGCGATGACCGAGCCGACGTGATTCATGCGCTGATCGAAAAGCAACCCGAGTTCATTGAGCTGTACTATCTCGATGCACGTCACGTGTTGCAGCTAGCGCCACTTGAGGAAAACCCGCAGCGCAGAGAGCACCTGTTTGAAGTTGTGCTGAAGGCCCTCGACAAGTGCGCAAGCATGGGGGCTTATTTCGCTGACTGGTACGGGCTGCGCGCCGCCGCTTTGTGGGAACTCGGGCGCTTCGAGGAAGCGGCGAAGGCCTACGACCGCGTCAGTGAGATGGACAAAAACGACGAAGAGGCGACGCGACACGCAGCCGCCGCCCGGGAAATCGCCGCCGGGCTTTACACGGCCGAAGACTACGAAGTGTATCGCCAGCAACTCGCCTACGGTGATCTGCGCGACAAACGCAAGATTCTGCGCCTTGTGGTAACGCGCGCGCCGAAGTTTTTCTCGGCGCAACTGCTACTCGGCAAAGTGTCGTTCATGCTTGGCGACTGGGAAACGGCCTACGGCGCATACGCCGCCGGGCACGGACTGGAGCCCGAGAATCTGGAGTGCCTCGACGGTGCCGCGCGTGCCGCCATGCGCACAAGTCGACTTGAAGCTTCGCTGAAGTACTTCAAGACACTCAATGAACTTGAGCCCGACTATCAGGGCTGCGAGCGCTGGATCGGCATTATTGACTGGGTCGCAGGCGGCGGTGATTCCCGCAAGACCGCATTCGAACGCTGGTTGGAAAGCCAGAGCAGCTCAACGGCACCCACGGCGCGTGTGAAGCTGCTGGAAGAAGCCATCCTGCTTGAGAACGACTTTGCCGAGGTTCTGGTTGAGCTTGCAGGCATTGAGAGAGTTAAACGACCACGTATCGCCGAGAACTACCTGAATCGTGCATTGCAGACAGCCCGTGACGACGAAACCCGCGCCGCTGCACACCGCGAACGCGGGCGATTGTTCCTTAGCCAGAGCAAAGTGTCCCAGGCCATCAGCGAATTCGATGCGGCCTTTGCACTGGTGAAAGGCGACGGCACAGACCTGCTGCTGGCGGCACTGTCGTATCACCAGGTTGGTGAAGAGGCCAAGGCGTCCGCTGCTATGCGCAGGCTGTTTGATGACGTTCCGGAGTCACCGTTACTGCGCCCGAAATTGAGTGACCTGCGGGTGTTGGGTCTGCCGTCTGTCGAGTCCGCCGAGCCGCTGCCACTGTACCCTGCCTACGATGTCGGCGACGTCGTGACCTTCCATGCGCGCCTTGAAGTTGAAGGCAAGGGTGGCGGGCAGCCCGGTCAGGAGTTGTCCCTTGAGTACGACGTACGCCTCGAGATCATTGAGAAGCCGTTGGCGACCGGCATCTGGCGCATGAAGCTGAGTTTCGAAAACGTGCCGGATTCGTTTGCGCCACTCGCGAACGTAAAGACGGAACTCAAGATCAGCCCCTGGTTCGGTATGATTGACGAGCCGGTGTTGGGCGACCAGATTGATGTCGCCGGCCCCGTGTTGCAGGCGATTACCGAGGGCTTTACGGCCGGAATCGGCGACGCGTTTGTCAGGCCGCCTTACGTGTGGAAGAACGACCTGACGAACGGTCCTCCACACTTTGGCGGCGACGGCATCGAAGCCAGTTGTCTGGCCGAGCGTTTGGGCGACAGTTTCGTGATTATTCGCCGGGGCATCGCCGGGCGGCAGCTTGGCGGCACGGAAGACCACTACAACTACAGCCGCGCCCTTGAGGCCAACGTTTCGCTGGGTGGAACCAAGCGTGCGATCCGCGACGTTGAGTTCCGCATTCTCACCAAGCGGCTGACACCGGAGAAGGACGACGTTGCCTTCTCACGCCTGCAGGTGAAGATTACCGCGAAGTAGCGGTGCCGACGTTTACGTTGGGGGCATACAAGCTAGATTCCGCTCATGCCTTACGACGACCTGTCTTCGTTCATCCAGTCACTTCGCAATGCGGGCGAGTTGCTTGAATTTTATGAGCCCGTCAGCATTGACCAGGAGATCGCCTGTGCTGCTGACCGCGTCAGCAAGCTGCCGGGTGGGGGGCCTGCGCTGTTGTTTCACAAGCCGACGGCACCCGACGGAACCGAGTATGGCGCGCCGGTACTGATCAATGCGCTCGGCAGCGAAAAGCGGCTCAGCATGGTCTGCGGCGTCAAAGATTTTGACGGGCTTACGCAGCGACTCAGCGGATTGCTTGAGACCCTGCAAACCCCACGCAAAACGCTGATCGACAAGCTGGGCGTGCTGCCGACGCTGAAGGAACTTGCGGGGTTCTTTCCGAAGTACGTGAAGAAAGCCCCCTGTCAGGAGGTCGTGAACACAGGCGACGCAATCGATCTCGATAAACTGCCGATCCTCAAGACCTGGCCTGAAGACGGCGGGCGGTTTGTAACGTTCCCGCTGGTGTTCACCGAGTCACCGAAAGACGGCAAGCGTAACTGCGGCATGTACCGCATACAGCAGTTCGACAAGTCGACCACCGGGTTTCACGTTCACACGCACCACACCGCCGCTGAGCATATGCGCGAGGCGCGAGCCAAAGGCGAGACCAAACTGCCCGCCGCGATTGCCATTGGCGGCGCCCCAGCCATCACGTTCAGCGCGGTCGTGCCGTTGCCGCCGGGGCTGGACGAGATGATTCTCGCGGGCTTCCTGCAAGGCAGCCCGGTCAAGATGGTGAAGTGCAAGACCGTGCCGCTGCACGTGCCCGCCAGCGCCGACTACGTGATCGAAGGCTGGATTCACACAGACGAGTTGCGGCGCGAGGGACCCTTCGGCGACCACACGGGTTTTTACAGCCTGGCCGACGACTACCCTGTGTTTCACGTCAGCGCGATTACGCACCGGCGCAAACCGACCTACTTCGCGACTGTTGTAGGGCCGCCGCCGCAGGAAGATTCGTGGATTGCCAAGGCCATTGAGCGCCTGTTTCTGCCGTTGATGCAGCAGACGATTCCGGAGGTGATCGACTATCACCTGCCGTTCAGCGGAGTGGCGCACAACTTGATGTTCGTGAAGATCCACAAGAGCTATCCCGGGCAGGCGCGCAAAGTCGCGCATGCGATCTGGGGTCTGGGGCAGGCTATGTTCACGAAGGTCATCGTCGTGATCGACCAGCACGGCCCGGACGTCCACGACGAAGCGGGCGTGGCGAAACACGTGCTTGGCGGGTTGCACCCCGAAAACAGCTTCGAGTTTGTGCTGGGGCCGACGGAAACACTGGACCACGCGACACGCGCCCTTCACTTTGGCAGCAAGGTATGTGTTGACGCGACAAGACCATTGCCCGGTGATGTCGGTACCGACACGCAGGGGACCGGCGTGCTGGGGATCGGCAAGGCAGCCAGCGAGCATGCCGCGCCTGAGCCTGCGCCCGACGTGCAGACCCTTGAATTGCCGGATGGCGAGGGCGTAGTGAACACCTGGACGGTGGGGGAGCGACTCGTCGTCATTGAGCTTGAGAAGACTCGCGGGCACCAGCCGCGTGAGCTGGCCAATACCATGTTTGAAAAGGCCGGTGAGGGCG
>JAGQRE010000063.1 GCA_020425695.1 Planctomycetota bacterium | reverse complement strand
GGTATCAGCACTCCCAGCGGAAGTGCCCGCAGTAACGATGCCTTGTGTTTGACTTTCCCGGCGATGCGCACGATAGACCTCAAAGGAATATCGTCGTCCAGCGCCTATAACTTGAACTTCACCAGACCCTGCTTGTTATTCGCGAGCGAATGCCGTTAAATCAGAGCTTCGCTTTCACGGAGTCGTTTCGAATGGCGCGCATTCAGGACGCAAGCTTCCAACAGTACCTGAAGGAGATTCGCGAAACCCCGCTGCTGACCGCTGAGGAAGAGGTCACGCTGAGTCGCCGCATCCAGCAAGGCGACAAGGAAGCTCGTGAACACATGATCAAGGCTAACTTGCGCCTGGTCGTAAGCGTTGCCAAGGAATTCCTGAACCGTGGTTTGCCGTTCATGGATCTCATCGCCGAGGGCAACATCGGCCTGATGCGCGGCATCGAAAAGTTCGACCCCGAGCAAGGCAATCGTTTCAGCACCTATGGTGTTCACTGGATCAAACAATCGATCCGTCGCGCACTTGTGAACAGCAGCAAGACGGTACGCATCCCGAGTTACATGGTTGAGATTATCAGCCAGTTCAAGCAGAAGTCTGCTGAAATGGCCAACCAGGACGGTGGTAAAACGCCTGACACCCGGGTGATCGCTAAAGAAATCGGGCTCAGCGATGACCAGCTAGACATGATGCGCGCCGCGTTGAATTCGACCACACAAAGTACCGATTTCCGGGGTTCTGACGGCGAAGCCAGCCTGACCGACATCATTGCTGACTCGCGCAGCCCGGACCCGGCTGAGCAAGCGATGTCCGCCAACGAAGTAAAGATGCTGGGTGAAATGCTCGACGCTGTGAGTGAGCGTGAGGCAAAAATCCTGCGAATGCGCTACGGCATCGAAACCGATCACCCCATGACGTTGTCGGAAATCGGCGAAGTTCTTGGTCTCACCCGCGAACGTATCCGCCAGATTGAGAACAACGCCCTACGGACACTTCACGACATTCTGTCCCGCAAGAACGGCTACGCTGAAGAAGACTAGCCGGCACCCAACCTCACTGGTTCATCAGGCTCGAAGTCTCGTGCAGTGATGGCTTTTCAGGTATCCTGTACGCGGTCTGATGGAGTCACAAACCAGATGCCCGAACAGGCAATTCTCGACCTACCCGTCATTGAGTTCGAGTTGTACGAAGACTCGCTCGGGCGTCTGCATGCCCAGTGCATTGAGAGTTACGGGTTGGCAGGCTTCCGCCCCCACCCGGACGCCATCTTCCACCTCGCAGCGAGCCTTTGGCGATATCGCGAAACCGAGAGCATGAAGCAGGTTGCGGGGTTGGCGGCATTTTACCTTCACGCACTCTCCAACCATGTCGCCGCCCGCCGCCGCGTGGCAGCCGTTCGAACCGCAATGCAGGAATCAGGCGACAGCACCATGCGTGCACGCTTGGCCGATGCGGACGATGCTTTGGCAACCGCCCAGGAAGAGCTGACCGCTGTTTCAACACAACTGAGCGCGTTTGTCGCATCGCTGAAAAGCACGCGGAAGCGCAACCCGAAAGCCGCAGACGAACGCCTTAAGCGAAACTTGTCAGCCATGGGTGAACCCGGCTGGACGGACCATCTGGAGCTAGTCTCAGGTGAATTGGCGGGCATCAATGACACACGGATCGACTGGTCTGCCCCGCTTGATGAAGTGCTTGAAGACCTCGAAGCATTGCCTACGACTGCCCCTAAAGCTGGCAACGGTAATGGCCATGGCAAACCCTCAGGCAGCGTCCTTGAGCGCCTTCAAGCTGAGTTGGAACAGTACCGCACCATCGCCGACCGAGCCAGCACACGACTCAAGCAGGTAGACGATGAGAGGCATCAACTTGAAGCGCTATTGCAGGAAAGTGAACACGACTCAACCAACCGATCCGTCGCGCTAGAAGAAGCACGCGAAGCCCTGGAAGTAACGCTGGTCGAAGCTCGTGACCGACTCGACCGGCTGGAGCGAGACAGAAATGCAGAGCTGCTGGAGGCACGCCGCGAACTGAAGCAGTTACGAAGTGAGCGCGACCGCCTGGCGGGTGAACTGCTGCTGGCCTTGGAGAGCAGCACTGAGGTGGAAGTTTCGCAGGAAGAATTGATCGAGCGCCTTGAGGGAGCGGTAAGCGACCGCGCAGAAGCTGCCCAGACCCTGAGTGCGCTTTCACGTCGCCTCGAAGAAGTACAGAACGACGCCGTTGACGCCGGCGACCGAGTCGATGCCCTGACCCGCAAAACGCACGAGCTTCAGCAAACAGTAGAAGAGTTGGCCTCTGAGCTCGCGCATAGCGAAGAGCAACGACGGCTGGGCGAAGCGACAATCCGGTCACTCGAAAACAACTCGTCACTGAGCGCGGAGTTCGAGTCCATCCTGACCGAATCGGAAGATCGTCTCGCCGACACCCAGGAGCGTCTCGCGGACGCAGAGTTGCGTATTGATCAACTGGGTGGGCAGCTGGAAGACAAGGATTATGAACTTCAGCGAGCCCAAGACCGAATTGAAGGACTGAAGAAGACGATCGACTCAGTCTCCGTTCAGCTTGCAGAGGCCGAAACGCTTGGGGACGGGCACGAAGTCCGCATCGGTGCACTTGAGCGCGAGAATGAACGACTGAGGCGAGACCTCAGCGACGCGCAGACGAAGATGCTGGATGCGACCGGCGACGTGGATGAAGCCAAGGAGGCCGCCCGTGCTGCCGAAAGCGAGCTCGCGAGACTCAAAGAAAGTCTGGAGGAGGAGCGAACAAAAACCACGAGCGTCTCCAGCGAAAGCATGGTGCTTCGCAAGGACGTCCGGGATCGCGACGAGAAGATCAGCAGCCTGCAGTCTGAGCTCGAAGACACGCAACACCGTCTGGAGCGATTTGAGAAGACGGCCGAGGAAAGCACTCGCAAGGCCAGAGACATTCAGGATGAATTCGACAACGCTCAGCAAAGGGCAAGCACAGCCGAAGAGGAAAACCAACGACTGAGATCGGAGTTGGATGCGCTCAAGAACAGTGCTGCGGTCGCCGAAGAAGCTTCGACCGGACTGCAGCAAGAACGCGAATCTCTTCGCGCAGAGCTACAGAAGGCCAAGGCTGCGCATGATGCGCTACAAAGTTCGGTAGACCGTAACGGCAGCCGGGAAGCAGAGCTTCGAGCTGCGCTCGTTCAACTCGAGCAAGAAATCGCCCTCGTGCGTGAAGAACAAAGAGCGAGTAACGAACTGGCCGAAGACCGGCGTACGAAATTGGAAGAGAAGCTCGTGCTGGCCTCAGAGCGTGCACAGAACGCGGACACGGAACGGTCGGCCGTGCAGGAGATGTACGAACACTCCGAGAAACGGCGAGCCGAAGAACGACGTGAGCTTGAAGCGCTAGTTGAGCGCGAACGAAAGACCGTCCGCACTGACGAAGGCGCGCTCGACAAGCTTCGTTCCGAGCTTGAAGCTCTGCGCGACAAGCTAAACGAAAGCGAAGCCTTCCTGATTAAACGGCAGCGTGAGTTTGAGCGTACCGATTCCCAACTCAAGAGCCTGCTGGACGAAGTGCGTGCCATTGCCGACTTGCGTGTAAAGTACGAGAAGACCAAGCCGGGCAAGAAACGAGACGAAGTCGCTTCGCAAATCGGACGCCGCATGGATTCGTTGTTCAGCTCAGCCGGGCGACCAGTGCACGCCGACCGTCGCACTGAAAAGCTGGTCATCATGACCATCAAGAAATCAGACGAAGAAATTGCCGAAGAAAGCAACAAGCCGTTCGTCGCTACAAACAAGGACGAAGATCAGAGCAACGATAGTGATCACAATCAGACAGAATCATCAGAAGCAGATTCTTAGGACAGCTGCCCGGTAAGTGAGGACATATTGGCACTGTTGGACAACATCCCCGGCTGGAAAGTCTTTTCCGCAGGCATCGGCTTGGCAGCACTCGCGCTGGTCGGTTACTTCGCTTACGTATGGTTTGTACAGGGTCCCGATGACCTGAAAGAGCTTCAGAATCAGGCTGTCGAAGACGCTCTGGACCAGGTTGCCGCAGAGTACAAAAAGAAGGTGCTCGAAGGCGGCGAGCAGCGCGTCGTCGTGATGCCGGTCCGTAATGACACCAGCAACGGACAGATTCGCGAAATGCTTCTGAGCCGGTTGAACGAAGTTGAAGGCATCAAGGCCGATTTGCCCCGCGACCCGACGCTGGAAGAACGCGCTACGTCAGTGATCAAGTCGCTGGTCAAAGACGAAGAAAAGCAGCCGGACCCGAACAGCGTATTTGAGAACTCCGCTGAGGCCGACGAAGTGCTGTCAATCAGCGTCGACAAGCTTTGGTCAGGCGCTGACAGCGGCATATGCACGCTGGACGTCGTTAGAATCGTCCGGGCCGACAGCTTGGAGCGAGAAGCGAGTACACTGCCCATTGCGCGCGTGAAGGGGCTCAGTGGAAGCGCCAAGCCTGAAGACGAACCCGTAGACGACGGGCCCGGGTTCTGGTCCGCGGTAGGTGGTTTCCTGTGGCGGTTTATTGTCGTCCTTGCAGCCGTTGCGGTCATGCCCCTACTGAGTTGGCCAGCCGCGAAGGCGGCGTTCAGGCAGGACAGCAACGGGCTGAACGCCATGCTTCTGTTCACGCTGACCGCGCTGGACGTACTCGTACTGTTCGCGCTCGTAGCGTTTGAGTTCTCGACCACTGCGTTGGTATGTGCCGGGTTATTGGTTCCGGTTGCCCTGATCTGGAACCTGCGGATGCTCAACTTCATTGAAGAACAATAAGGGCGACGCACGCCTCTGTTCGCACTCAATACCGAGCGCTAAGCGTCAGCCAAGCGGCGGGCTACGGGGCGACAACTGTGCCTGCCGCTCGCTTACGCTTCCCGCTCGTTTGATGGATGCGTCCGCTCTCGCCTACGATCGGGCCATAGAAAAGCCCCCGCGTTAGCGGGGGCTTTTGGTTTCCTGCCTTGGTCTCAGCCTAGAAGAAGTAAGCAGCGCCGAAGCTGATCGTCCAGGTGATCGGAATCTCGCCCTGGCTGGCGAGCGGCGCACCATTGTAGCCGGCAGCGAAGAAGTTGAGCTGCATCGGAGCACTTGCTACCACCGTCATCGAGAAACGCCAGTTGTTGATCAGGCCACCTGAGCGCGACACAAAGATCGGCGTCAGGTTGATCGTAGTACCAATGTTCATCTGGTAGGCCGGGATGAAGTTGTGGCGGCGGACAGCAATGCCATCGAAGTCCGGTGTGCCGTCGCCATTTACGTCCTGCGTGCGACCGTAGAAGCCAAGATCAAAGTTGTCGTTGATGACGTCGTTTCCGAACGTCGGGCTCGCCGGGTTGGTGTCGACCACCGCGCCGTCGATATCAAGGCGGTAGTTCGCCTCAAAGAACGCGAATGGCGAGATCGAAAGCAGGTCTTCCGCGCCGGAGATCGAGATGGGAATGTCAGCCATCAGGCCGATGTCCAGACCGATGCTGGCAAGACCGTTCAGGTCGCTGAAGTCGCCGAACATGAGACCGACTTTCGGGCCGACAATCATCGCCAGACCCCAGTTTTCACGGGTGCGGCGACCGTCCGTTTCGATGAACTCGCTCTGGTAGAAGTTGATCGTGAAGTCGAACCCGGCATACATCAGGGTTACGCCTTCGCTGATCGACTCAAGCGCGTCGTTATCGTTGTCGAATGTGGCCGTCGTGCCAATCGACATCGAGTAGATCTCAATGCCGAAGTCCGTGCCGATCACCGAGTTGTCGGAACCGATCTGGAAATCGATGTCCGCACCGAAGATCGTACGGGTCATGTTCTGCGCATTGCGCTTCTTGAACACGGCCTCGAGGTTGCCATCGACGTTCTTCGAACCCAGCCCTTCGCGACGGAAGCTGGAGCCAAAAGCCCCACCGACGCCAAGACCGACACCGAAGCCGCCAGTTGAGTATTTCCCCTCGTGCGTGTTCATATTCATAACCTGCGGGAAGCGCTGGGCTTCAGCCGCAGATGCAAGAACGATTAACGTCATCAAGAGGAATAGTGTGAGCCCAATTCGGCGCATGCCAAATGCTCCTGCGAATCACGCTACAGGTACACAACCCAGCACATGGGTAGTGAGTGTGACCTGGACGCAGACTTCGGGGGTTGAGGGAGATTCAACCGGTTGACCCCATTGGTGTCAACCGCCTACTTGCACCCAGCGGCAACTCTCCGGTACTCATGACTGAGGTATGACCCCAGCGGATTGCTGCTATCGCAATTCCTCGCTTTTTAGCGCCATCGCAGCTTTCTCAGCGTCGGATGCACTGGGCAAGGTCTTCAGGACATCGGAAAGCTCGTCCAGTGTCTCCATGGTCATCTCAAGGGCTGCGATAACGTTGACAAAGTCACTGGTGCTAAGGCCATGCTTTTCAGCCTCCACCAATGCCTTACGCAACTCAATTCGCTGTTTCAGTTTGGGAAGTTCGGCGTCAGCACGTAGCCGGTAGCTCAACACCTTGATGCGAACGGCCTTCTTGAGCCAATCGACCGGCTCCAGCCCGTTTTCCTTTGCCCATTTAACGTAGGCCTCGGATTTCACAATCAGTTCGTAACCCTCTTTCAGGTTCACTGACAGCTTTGCCCAGCCCGTCTCGTCGTGCACGGCGGATTCAAATCCTTCGCGATGACTTACGTAATCCGCAACGTCACTCTCCTCTAACGAGACGCCATCAACGACGGTGCCGACTTCGCGAGCCCACTCCGTCACCCGGCTGGCTGGCTCCTGACTAGCTGGAGATTGTTCCGGCTCCGGCTCGACGTCTATCGCCGAGTCGTCTTCCGGCCCTGGTTCGGCTGCCTGCGCATACAGGAGACCGGTAAACTGTGCAGCACCCATCAACACTAGCAAGGCGAAAGACATGCGGATTGGCTTCACGTGGAACTCCGATAAAGTAATTCCAGTCTTGAATACGGTGTTTGTCGGCCCAGAGGATCAGGTTTTTCGTCAAGTCTTGCCGTTTCCTTGCGTACTGACCTTTGATTCACTAAACAGTCGATCCCATTAGCAGCATCAAGATTGCGCCCATGTCTGACGATCGAACAAGTTCACGTGTCGCCCCCCTGCGCGATTTCAAGCTGCTGCAGGAGCAAGATCAATCTCTGGTCTGGCACCCGTACACCCAGATGCAGGAGTACGCCCAGACCGAACCCATTATTATAGAAAGAGGCGAAGGGGCATACCTGTTCGACATTCGCCGCCGCCGCTTCCTGGATGCCTACGGCAGCATGTGGTGTAACGTCTGGGGCCACAATCACCCCGAACTCGTGAAGACGATACAGCAGCAGGCCACACAACTCTGCCACGCCAGCCTGTTCACCGTCAGCCATGTCCCCGCCGTGGAATTCGCGGCCATGCTCGTTGACGCCGTAAAGCAGGATTTCCGTTACGCCGGCGAGCCCAGCACGCTCAACCACGTTTTCTACAGCGATAACGGCAGCACGGCCGTTGAAGTCGCGATGAAGATGGCGTTGCAGTACCAGAACCAGATCGGCCAGATCAGCCGGACGCAGTTCCTTACGTTCCACAACAGTTACCACGGCGACACATTCGGTACGATGAGTGCCAGCAACGTCGATGTCCTGAAGCAGAAGTTCACGCCGTCGCTGTTCAAGTGCCACCATGCGACCTACCCAATGCAAGTGGACGCAGACGAGCACGAAAGCACGCGGCACCACGAGATGCAGCTTGAGGCACTGATCGCCGGGCGCAGTGACAAGCTTGCGGCCGTCGTGATTGAGCCTGTGATCCAGGGTGTCAGCGGAATGCGCCCCCTGGCTGAGGATTATCTGGGTAAGATAAAGAAGTACTGCCGCGAGTACGACATCCTCTTGATCACCGATGAAATCTTCACGGGTTTCTGCCGAACCGGCCCCCTGATAGCAAGCAGTGCTGAGTTGGTTGAACCGGACATCGTCTGTCTTGGCAAAGGCATCACCGGCGGAACTCTGCCCATGGGTGTTACCGTCGCCAATGACAAGGTCTACAGCGCTTTCAACGGCGAATGGAGCGACTTCCGTCAGTTTCTGCACGGCCACACCTACAGCGGCAACCCCCTTGCCTGCGCCGTCGCCATTCGCAACCTTCAGATGATTGAAGAAGAGAAGCTGAAGGAGAACGTCAAATCACGCAGCCGCGAACTTAGTTACTACCTGCGCCGTCGTGTCGCATCGCATGAGCGGGTCGGGCAGATCCGCCAACGTGGGCTGGCCGTCGGCATTCCCATTCTGGGCGAAGACGGAAGTGAAGACGGCGGCTACGAAGCCCGCCAGGATGCCAACCGAGTCTGCCTGGACGCCATTGAACGGTCCCGCGTACTGCTGCGCCCACTCGGCAACATGATCACGATTACCCCACCATTGAACATCGAAGCCGAGCAAATCGAAGAAATCGTGGGGGCAATTGAACGGGGCCTGGAAGTGCTCGACGCCTCGAAATAGGCCTGCAAAGCCCATCCCAGCCATTACAAATTCGGATGCGAGCATTTTCTTGCCGCACGGGTTGCGGCGTGGGACAATGGTTTCACGCAAATGACCTCACTTGATCCAGACCCTTACCCTATACGGGGCGCGCAGGCGCCCGAAAGTCATGTTTGCCGCGATTCGCGATATCTCCAATCGGAGTTGTCGCGTTTTTTGTTGCCCAAAGAACACGAGTGTCTGCAACCCGTTTCGGCACCATCGCCGATACGCGAGATTGAAAACACAAACAGCTTCGCAGGTTTTTACGATCTGCGAAGCAGACGGTACACTGTAACTCAGGATCGGGCGTCACGAAGTCGCCCAAACCCCTTCCGGAGTTACAGCATGCGCCAGTTCGCCAAACGCGGTTTCACCCTTGTTGAGTTGATGGTCGTCATCGCCATCATCGGTCTGCTTGCCAGCGTCCTCGCCACGTCTGTCGTGTCGAAGATGAAACAGGCCAGCCACGACCTCGACAAAAAGGTCCTGCTTGACCTCTACAACGCTATGCAGATGAAGGTTGAGACCGACGAGAAGGCTCGCGTCGTAATGTTCCGCGGACCGGTTGCCGAAAAGAAGGGGCGCGAATTCTGGGAGGCCTGCTTCAAGCACAAGGTGTTGAAGGCCGACATGCTGCCCAAGATGATCTGCAAGTCAGGGCACGACATTGAGATGGACCGCCGCAGCCTGGACAACCCCGAGATGTTCATTCTCGACCCCATGGGTTGCAGTTGGACAGGCCCCAAGGGCATGGAAGTTGGATACCTGATGAGCGCGCGCGGCAAGGCCCGCCGCATCGTCATCTGCGCCAACGAGCGCAACTGGTTCAATCACGAAGACGAAATTCTCTCAGTCTGGTCCGACGGCGAAACCGCCGAATACATCGGTATCGAGCAACTGAGCGGATGGGGTTACGAAATATCCGAAGAGCAGTGGATCAACCCCGGTGCGGAGCTCTTCGGGAAAACGAAGCCGTTCGACGGCGTATTCGACTAACCGCCGGTAGACACCCGGCTATGCGGCACGTCCAGGGCGCACCGGCGCCTGGAACCGGCCGGGGAAGGAGGAACTGCGATGTAGCATTGCGTGCTGGGCAGGGTCGCTGGCGACTCCTTGGGTGGCAACACCAGTCTGGTTCACGCTCGCTTCGGATCGGTTCTAAACAATTGAGGTATCCGACAAAGATCGATTCTCCGTGGCGGAGAAGCCCCTGTCAAAGCATGCGCGCCGACAGATCACGCACCCGCCGCGGGGATCGATCACATTAATGGCGACTTGCGACGGACGATCAAACTCTGTTCCTAATCTCTTGTGTTGCTGACTCGCGGGGATTAGACTTTTCAGATCACCCCCTTTTTGACAGCATTCGTATGTCCGAGCAGTTTGGGGGCCGGACTGCAACCCCTGCAGATACCCTGACAAAGAGGTAGGAATGCGCTATTTCGCTATGTTGCTGTCCCTGGTCGCTATCGCGACGCTTACGAGCGCCTGCGGTGACTACGCGAACACGGTCTCCAGCGACGTTTCCGTTCCGCAGTCAAACGGTCCTACGCCGCAAAACTTGCCGAACGCAAACACGGTCCCCAAACCGACGCCGCCGGGTGGTTACACAGTCAGCCCGACGCCTGTTGTCATCCAGGAAGTTCTGGTTGACCCGACCGGCGCAAATGCCGGCAATCAGTTTGTTGAACTGTTCAACTCAAGCAACTTCGCCGTTGATGTAGGCGGCTGGATGATCACGGACGGTCTTTCGTCGCACACCTTCGCCTACGGCTCCAACATTGCCCCGGGCGAACGTGTAGTGATTCATCTGGGTGCAGGCGGTATTGATACGAACACGGATCAGTACTCGCCAAGCTTCGGCGAACTGCAGGCGGCTGGCTCCATGGTTCTGTTGCGTAGCGGCATCGACCTCGTGGACTTCGTCGAGTGGGGTAACGCCAACCAGAATTTCGAAAGCAGCGCTGACCAGATCGGCGAGTGGACGGCCGGTGACTTCCTTGCTGTAGCCGCTGAAGGCCTGAGCTACAACTACGACGGTAGCGCCAACGACAGCACAGCTTGGACGGCAGCTAACAGCACTCCCGGCCAGTAGGACTTGAACATGATGTCCACGGCGCCCCGTCGGCTAAGGCCAGCGGGGCGCTTCTCTTGGTACATGCATGTGTCCGGCATGCGTGCCGATCTTTCATCAAAGATTATCCCCCGTTGCTACCGAATAGGTCCCATGGTCGCGCGTGTCGCGGCACACGGGATATCGCATCGTGCAACACACCCTTCGTAACGCATATCTGCTGAACATCCTCGCGCTTGTGGGCATTGGCGTAGTGATGGTGTTTTCCAGCAGCGCGATCCGCGTCATCCCCGGCGCTGAGGCTGACCCGTTCATCTTCATCAAGCGCCACCTGATGTTTGTTGGCCTGGGCCTCGGTGCAATGGCCGTAATAGCGAGAATTGACTACGGCTTCTGGCAGCGTTTCGCCAAGCCGATCTACCTGCTTGGGTTGGCCTTACTCGTCCTCACTTTGATCCCCGGCATAGGTACGGAGTTCAACGGCGCGCGCCGCTGGCTACGTTTTGGGGGCGTCGGCATTCAGCCTTCCGACCTGGCCAAGCTCGCACTTCTTATTGCGGCCTCGTCCTATGCCGTGGTACGTCGGCGTGACCTGAGTTCGATCCGTCGTGGTTTTCTGCCTGCCTGCACTTTTGTAGGCATCTACGTCGTACTGGTGATGGCACAGCCGGACTTCGGCACCAGTCTTTTTCTGGGTGCTAGTTCTTTCCTCGTCCTGATGGTCGGCGGTCTCCGTGCACGTCATCTCGCGATTGCCGCACTGATAGTTCTGCCATTCGCAAGCGTCGTCATGTACGCGAAGTTCGATCACATCCAGGTAAGGGTGATGACCTTCCTTGACCCAACGATGGATCCGCGCGGTAAGGGCCATCAGGTCAAGCAGTCTCTGATCGCAATCGGAAGCGGAGGGGTTGAAGGGCAAGGTCTCGGGCGAAGCATGCAGAAGCTGTACTACCTGCCTGAGCAAGAGACAGACTTCATCTTCGCTGTCCTGGCAGAAGAAACAGGCTTCGTTGGCTCGGCACTGACACTCGCGATGTTTGCGTCCTTGATGATCCTTGGCATGAAAGTAGCCCGACGTTCGCGCGACAGGTTCGGCAGCCTGCTGGCTACCGGCATCACGGCCGCTATCGGATTGCAGGCCGCGATCAACATTGCGGTCGTGACAGCAAGCGTTCCAACAAAGGGAATCGGACTGCCGTTCATTAGTTTTGGTGGCAGTAGTTGTTTGTTCTATCTGTGTGGCGCTGGGTTGGTTCTGAGTGTCGCGCGTAGATGTGTCAGTGAGAAAGAAGCGTTCAGCCTGCTGCAGAACGAAGTAGCAGGCGAGCGCCAGCCGGACAGCGCACGAAGAAGCGCAAGGGCACGACGTCTCGTCGCGTCCAGCTAATTGAACGTAACTTTCCCGGAAGTGGCGTGGCGGTAACGATTTGTTCGAAGGCCGAGACGCGCTTCTGTTGTCGAGCGCTTGCGGGTGCATCAAGATCTAGTCCGTCCGTGCACCCGCAGCGCCAACCTGGAATCAGTTTCGACTACGGCGGAGAAGTCTTCCGCTAACAACCAAACAAAGTCTGGATGCATCATGAACGCACCGAGAATCGCAATCGCCGGCGGCGGCACCGGCGGGCACATCGCGCCCGCGCTTGCGCTGGCCGAAGAGCTGTCTGACCGCTTTGGATCATCCAGCGTTCATCTTCTTTGCGGTGGCAATGCTCTCGAGCGCAAGATGCTTGGACACGCTGGCTTTGATTTCACCACACTGCCTGTAAAGCGCCCGCAGCGCAGCCTGCGAAGCAAGGCCACTACGGTCATCACGACGGCACTCGCAGTACCCGCGGCCCGAAAGGCGATCAAGAACTTCGGTGCTGATGCGCTTGTATGCGTGGGCGGGTATGCGGGACTGCCCGGGGCGATGGCCGCGAGCCTGCTGCGGATCCCCGTGTTTTCGCTAGAAGCCAACGCTGTCCCGGGCAAAGTGACCCGAACAATCAGCCGCTTTGCGCGAGTGTGTTACGCGCACATGCCGCTTACACGAGAACTCGATTGCAGGGTCGAAGTCGTAGGAAACCCGATTCGGAGCAGCTTCCGTACCCCACCTGACAAGTCTGACGCGAAACGCGCACTCGGGCTCGACTCTTCCCTTCCGACGCTCCTGGTCATCGGTGGCAGTCAGGGAGCCCAGGGCTTGAACGATGCCATTCTGAACGTTGGGCCGCTGCTGGGACCGTTGAAGGACCGCTTCCAGATACTGCACATAACAGGGGCCGGCGAGCGCGACCGAGCAGAGCGTGCCTGGCGCCGCTTGCGCGTACGCCATCGTGTAACCGCCTTCACGCACAACACAGCCACCTGGTTTGCCGCTACGGACGTTGCGTTGACGCGCTCGGGCGCTGGTACGATCAGCGAGTTGCTGGCCATGTCGGTTCCGATGCTGATGGTCCCATACCCGCACGCGGCCGACGATCACCAGCAGGCCAACGCCCTGTGGGTCGCAAGTGCGGATAGCGGCGTTGTGATACCGCAGGATGATCTCGTACCGGAGCGCCTGCTTGAGTTGATCGAGACCTACCTGCTCAGCGACGTCAATCGCGCAAGGGCTGCACAAGCCGCACAGCAGATGGCTTCACCAAACGCCTGCGCGACAATACTTGACCGAATACTGGGCGAAATTGGGCTCAGCACGCCCGCCCCGGATGCCGATGAAAAGGGACGCGCCGCTGCATAGTTTCGGTGCGCGACTTAATGCGGGAGGCATCCCTTGAAACTTTCCCAATTGCGGAATGTCCATTTTGTAGGCATCGCGGGAGCAGGCGTAAGCGGGCTCGCCCGGATTGCCTTGCAGGCTGGTGCCCGCGTTAGCGGGTCCGATCTGGTTTCAAATCCAATCACCAAGGCACTGGCTGAAGCTGGCGCCACGATCTACGCCGATCACCACCGGGATCATATTCCCGAGAGTTGCCAACTCGTCGTCGTCTCAGCCGCCATTCGCAAGTCCAGCCCTGAATTTCGTGAAGCCCAGCGGCGCGGTATTCGCATCATGAAGTATGCGGAAGCGCTTGGCGAATTCACCCGCGGGCACACAAACCTTTGCGTAGCCGGTACTCACGGAAAAACCACGACGACTGCAATGATGGCGCAGATGCTGGTAGACGGTGGCAAAGACCCCGGCTATCTGGTCGGAGGTGAACCTGCCACTCTGCCCGCTGCCAGCGCGGCCGGTACAGGCACACACTTCGTCATTGAGAGTTGTGAGTACGACCGCAGCTTCCTGCGACTTCACCCAAGTGTCGTGGTACTGAACAACGCCGAGCTCGATCATATGGACGTCTACGGCGACCTCGATGGAGTAACGAAGGGGTTTCTGGAGTTCGCGCGGCGTTTGCCCGATCACGGTACGCTGTTCTATAACGCGGACGACCCCCAATGCCGTGAAGTCGCACGTAAGGTTTCATGCAACACAATCGGCTTCGGAGAAGCATCTGACGCTGTGTGGCGCATGCAGAACCTCGACGCGTCATCCGGTTTCGCCACCGCCGACATCACATGCCGAGGCATGCAGGTCGGGCGCATGAAGCTACAAGTTCCGGGACGGGTCAATGCGCACAATGCGCTCGGCGCCCTCGCAGCCGCGAACTGGGCCGGCATACCGGTGTATCGCGCGTTGAAGAGTCTGCAGAACTTCGGTGGCGTCAAGCGTCGCTTTGAAGTACTCGGAAGTGTTGGCGGTGTTCCGATTGTCGATGATTACGCGCACCACCCGACAGCGGTGCGGCAATTGATTGAAACCGCCCGCGCGACGTTTATCAATCGCCGGATTGTTGCCGTCTTTCAGGCGCACCAGTACCAACGGATGGTCGGGTTCTTCGACGGATTCGTTGATGGGCTGAAGATCGCTGATCGCGTTTTGATTGCGCGAACCTATGCCGCTCGTGAACAAGGCATTCAACCTGGCGAGCCGGAAGAACGCCTTGCCAAAGATCTTCGCGCCGAGGGAGTTGAAACCATGAGCTACGGCGACTTCAGTAGCATCGTGAACGACCTGAGCTTGAAGACATCTCCTCGCGATGTGGTGCTTATGATCGGGGCCGGAGACGTAAACGAAATTGCCTTTGAGCTTCTGAGGCAAAGGGACTTTATCAGTTCACGTCTACGCGCCATACGCCCCGAGGCAAGCGCTGCTTCAGGGAGCCTGGCATGAGTCTGAACGCGTTCCCGAAAAGAATACGACCTCGCGTGCGAGTCAACGAGCCCCTTGGGCGACGCACGACGTTGCGTGTGGGCGGTCCCGCAGAATATTTCGTCGAAGCTATGTCTCTTCGTGATGTAGCAGACACCGTGCAGGCCTCGCGCGAGCTTGGGTTGCCGCTGCATGTAATCGGCGGGGGTAGCAATCTTCTGGTCGCCGACGCGGGCGTGCAGGGTGTTGTTCTGAGCCTTCATGGCATGAAGAAGATCAACGTCTTCGGCAGCAAAGTCCATGTTCAAGCCGGTGCTAACCTCAGCACGCTGGTCAACCGATGCAGCAGTGAGGGGGTTGCCGGCCCGCAGTCCCTCGCCGGCATTCCCGGTTCTGTGGGCGGTGCGTTGGCCATGAACGCCGGCGGACGTTATGGCGAGATTGCCGACTATGTTGAGCGAGTGATCTGGATCAACCCAAAAGGCGAGCTGGAAAGCCGCTACAGGGAAGAGCTCGAGTTCGGCTACCGAAGCAGTGAGTTGCGCAAGGGCGTGGTGATTGAAGCGGTGCTTCAGGGAAGCATCGGAGACCGCGGAGAACTCATTGCCCAGGGTCGCGAAATCTTGCAGCAGAAGCTCGCCGCGCAACCTTATTCAGAATTCAGTGCAGGATGCACCTTCAAGAATCCGAAAGGACAGAGTGCCGGGCGCATGATTGACATGGCCGGCTGCAAGGGGCTCCGCGTTGGCGGCGCCATGGTCAGCAACCGACATGGCAACTTCGTGATCAACACCGGTGACGCGCGGGCACACGATGTTCTTGAGCTGATGAGTCAGGTCGCAACACGCGTGTTCGAGGTACACGGAGTCGAGCTTCAACCCGAAGTACAACTATGGCCATGCAGGAGTCTGCTGGCCGCATAAACAAAACGCCATAGGCGAAAGCCGACACCAGCCGCCCTAAGGGCAAGAGGAACCAAGATGGACAAGGACAGCAAGGGAGTATCACTCGACGAATTCATTTTCCGCAAGCTGCAGCCGATTCGCATACTGCGTGGCTACCTTGCGAACGAGCTTGAGCTCGCTGAGGGCGAGGGCATCAACATGTCCCGCATGGACCTCGACAACATCGTGAGCACGCTTGAGATCTTCCTTGAAGAGTATGATCGCGTGTCCGGTTTCCGCGGCCGTAAGGGACACCACAGCGAGCGCAAAAAGACAAGCTTCATGGATGCCAAGACGCAGGCAATCAAGACCATTGCGTAGTTCCGCTTGATGTGGGGGCGCTCAACAGCGCCCCCACATCACCCCCACTTCCAACACCACCACACCCTTGAGGTGAGTCATGGCGTCGAAAACGACCAGCCACCGCATCCTTCTGGACCGAATCAAGAAGACACGTGTTCGGGATCAGATCGTTGCGACAAACAACAACCCACGCATTGCGTGCAGGCGCGAGTTCAAACGCGAGCACACCAACCAGCGCGTGCACTTCGCATTGCACGACCCCAAAGGCGGGCGCATTGCCTGGGGCTCGGCGGTACTTGTTGACTACTCACCCAACGGCGCATTGCTGGGTCACATTCTCTTTGAGGAAGGCTTCTGGCCTGACACCGACTTCAGTATCAGTTTCAAAGTCACGGGCGGCCCTTATGAAGGAGTCTACGCCTACGGCTCACCGTTGCGCTTCGCGACAAGCCGCGCGAACCTCGCTCTTCGGTTTGATGGGTTGTACGTGAAACTGTAAACAACCATTCACTTTCAGGCGCCGCGACAATCGTCGCGGCGCTTTCCATTAGAGGAACGATCATTTTGCCGTGTAACCCGCCATCGCGGGCTTTTCAAACTGGGCTAAAGCGCAAGCGCTCAACCTTCCGATAGCCCCTTCTGTCGCCACTCGGGCGACGAACTCTTCTGAACACCGGAACTCACCATGCTTCGTATCGCACTTCTGTACGGCGGCACCTCCACCGAGAGAGACATCAGCATCAAGAGCGGAGAGGCCATCTGGTCTGCGCTTGAGCGCATTGGTCACAACGTCCTGCCCGTCGACGTCGGTCACGATTCTCTCAGCATCCTTGAGACCGAAAAGGTCGATTTCGCTTTTATCGCCCTGCACGGAGGAGAAGGCGAAAATGGGACCATCCAGCGCCGCATGGAAGAGTTGAACATCCCCTACTCAGGAAGCGGGCCGATCGCAAGTCGCCTTGCAATGGACAAGGAACTCAGCAAGGCCGAGTTCTTCACCCACCGTGTTCCGACAGCGCCCTACGAAGTCGCCGAGGAGTTCGAGTCAGAGTATCGCCTTCGTCGCATGGCGCGACGCATGGGCTGGCCGATCTGTGTGAAGCCGATTGACCAGGGCAGCAGCATTGGCGTCAGCATGGTCAGTTGCCTGAACGACGTTCACAACTCGTTGGGTGAAGCCTTCAAACACGGACGCCGCGTCATGTTCGAAAAGGGCATCATCGGACGCGAACTCACCGTAGGAGTCGTCGGCAACCGAGCACTTCCGGTTTGCGAAGTTGTTTCCCCTACCGGCTTCTTCGACTTCAAAGCCAAGTACGACAAGTCCGCCGGTACCAAGTACATCGTGGCACCGGACTTGCCGGGACCGACAGCGAAGATGGCTCAGCACTATGCTCGCCGCGCTCACCACGCGCTTCGCTGCCACGGCTACAGCCGCGTCGACATGATGCTCGACGCCGAAGGTGAACTTTGGGTGCTTGAAGTGAACACACTGCCCGGCATGACGGAAACCAGCCTTCTGCCGAAGGCCGCTGCCCACGAAGGCGTCGGCTTCGACGAGTTGGTGCAGGAACTGGTGGACGTCAGCATGGAAGGACGTCGTCGTCCCATCAGCAATCGCATCACTCGAGTCCTCGCAGCATAACAGCCGTACACGGAGCCTCAGATGCCACGCCGCAAAACACGCAAAGTCACCAAGAAGCAGCCGCGTAAACCAACGCGTACCCGGACAAGATCGGGCGCCACGGCGAAGGTTCTGAAAAGCAGTGTCGCATTGATTGCTGCTACATGCGTCAAGATCATTCGCACTCTTACGCCTTCCGGCGAGACCGTGAATCGCGTCGCCGCCGGTGCCTGGCACAGCCGCAGCGTACGTCGTTGCGCGGGCCTGGTTGGTGGAATCGTCGTTGTTGGGCTGTTGTCGTGGGTCATGCTGCACAATCTCCGGGGTACTGATCGATACACGGTTGATCCGGGGCGGATTGAGCTGAGCGCGAATCCAGCCTGGGCCAAAGGCACCCTGGCCAAGCAACTGAAAGTGGACATTGAAGACGCACTGCGTGCCGACTTGGCCGACATGCCAAAGTCGAGCGCATTTGACGCTGAGATCATGCAAACGATCAGCGATCGTCTTGAAAACGATCCCTGGGTGGCCAGAGTCATTCGGATTGAACGCCGCTTCCCCACCGATGCAGACAGCAGTTCTTTCCTATTGCCGGTGCTTGAGATCCGCACACCCGCAATCGCCGTCGAGCGCGACGACCACTACGTATTGGTTGACGGTGATTACGTTGTCCTTCCACTCTCTCTGAAGAAGGAAGAGTTCGAGCACTTCGAGTCCCAACTAAACGTCCGCCTCCGCATCGTCCGTGGTGTGGAAGGTGAAGCGCCGGTCGCAGGAAAACCGTGGACGACGGAGCAGGTCGCGGCCGCGATCTCCATGGAACGGGTCATCCGCAAAGCGCAACTCGACAACGCAATCCACATCGAAGCCATTGAGCTGATTGGTGTACCCCAGCAGGCCGACGCTCGGGGTCGCGTCCATTATCAGCCGGACGGTGGCGTGGTGCTGATTCCCGATCAGGCCAGTCTACCGGGCACCCGCCTGATCTGGGGGCGCCCGCCAGTTCATGCCAGCACGCTGGAACTTTCACCGAATGACAAGCTGGAACAACTAAGAGCCAAACTACTGGCCTTGGACAGCGTGGCAGAAACGCGCATCGACCTGCGTTACAAGGGCTAAACTCACCTGAATAGAACGAGGGCAAGCGCACCCAGCGCTTGCCCTCGTTCTATTCACAAACCGTATTAATCCTGGTTCGTCGTGTCAGACTCCCAGGGGCGCAGCCAGTGGCAGGTGTACCCGTTGGGCTTTTTTTGCAAGTAGTCCTGATGATACTGCTCAGCGGCGTTCCAATTCTTTACCGGCTCAATCGTCGTGACGATCGGGTCTTCCCACTTGCCCGACTCATCAACTTCCTTGATGGCTTCCTCAGCAATCTTCTTCTGCGCATCGTTGTAGTAAAAGATCGTGCTTCGATAGCTGGTACCGCGATCATTTCCCTGCCGATTGACGGTCGTGGGGTTGTGCATGCGGAAGTACCAGTCCGTGAGCAGCTTTTTGAAGCTGATCTTGGAAGGGTCAAACGTGATCATGACAGCTTCGGCGTGCCCGGGGTGGTTCTCGTACGTAGCGCCTTCATTCTCTCCGCCGCAGTACCCCACTTCCGTTTCCAGCACGCCGTCGATTTCGCGCAGCAACTCTTCCATACCCCAGAAGCAGCCGCCGGCCAGCATTGCCGTTTCAGTCTTCTCAGTCACTGCATTATCCTCGTCGGCGGGGCTCAGCCCTGCCTCTTCAAAGCGCTTCAGATACTTCCCATACCCTCGCGCCTTCATTTCGGCAAGCGGCACAAATTCAAGGGCCGCCGAGTTGATGCAATAGCGCATGCCGCCCTGATCCTTGGGGCCGTCATTGAATACGTGGCCGAGGTGGCTATCAGCCGTTGAACTGCGGACCTCGGTGCGAACCATGCCGTGTGTGGTATCTTCCTTCTCAACGACTTCGTCAGCGTCGATCGGGCGAGTGAACGCAGGCCATCCGCAGCCCGAGTCATACTTGTCCAGGCTGCTGAACAACGCTTCGCCACTCACCACATCAACATAGATACCCGGATCAAACAGGTGGTCGTACTCGCCAGTGAAGGCTCGCTCGGTGCCGTTCTGTTGCGTGACCCGATACTGGATATCCGTCAGCTTTTCGCGCAGTTCTTCGTCAGACGGTTTCACGAACTTGCCCTTCTCCGGGGCGACCGTGCCGCCCTTTGCTTGATCGTCATTCTTGACTGAAGTGTTTGTGGCGGTCTCACCGCCTTCACCCGGCGTTGAATCCTTATTGCTGGCGCACGCGCCAAGCATGAGCACGGAAGCTCCGAGAATGCCCAAGAACAGTGCTGTAACTAGAAAGCTCTGCATACGTAATCCCTCCGGCAGAGGATGAAAGCGACGGTTAGCTTAACCAGTCAGCGCTGCCGGATGTTCCGCGAATGCGGATTTTTGGCTACTTCAACTCAGCCGCGATTTCATTGAGCATCTCGATGGCGCGTTTCAGCTTCTCATCGGTCGTGGCATAGCACAGACGGAAGTTAGTCGCACGGTCGCTGCAAGCGCTACCCGGTACCACCAGCAGCTCACGCTTGATGCACGCTGCCATGAAGCTCTCCGGGTCAACACCTTCAGGCAGATACGGGAACATGTAGAAGGCCCCGCCCGGCTTGACGATGCGGTAGTTGTCTTTCAGACCTTCGAAAACCATGTCGCGTTTACCGCGATACTCTTCGCGATGCTCGCTGAAATCCTGGTCCAGGCCCTTCAACGCAGCCCATTGCAGTGGCGCGGGAGCACATACAAAACTGAATTGCTGCAGGCTGTACATACGCTCAACGAGATCACGCTCGCCCAGCAGCCAACCCATGCGCCAGCCGGGCATACCCATGCTCTTGCTGGCACCGCTTAGAACAATGCAGTTCTTGGTGAATTCGCGTGGGCTGACGTGGCGTTCGCCGTAGATGAAATCCTCGTAGATTTCGTCGCTGATCAGCGGAATCCCGGTCTCATCGCTCAAGGCGGCGAGTTCACGCGCTTCGGTTTCGTTCAGTGCGTAGCCGGTCGGGTTGCTCGGTGAGTTGATGATGATCAGGCGCGTCTTGTCAGTGATGCGCTCACGAATGGCCGCCGCCGACGGCTTGAACTCTGGATAGATGTCGTAGGTCTTAGCAACGGCGCCAACCATCGTCGCCAGATGGCGGTACATGACAAAGTACGGATCGGGGATAAGAATCTCGTCCCCTGGGTCCAGCAGTGCCATGAACGAAAGCATCAGGCCGCCGCTGACACCGCTTGTGACCATGGTTTCGCAATCGTCGATGTTCCCGAAGCGCGAAGCGTAGCGATCTTTCAGCTTCTCGCGCAGTTCAGGGATTCCCTGCGTGACCGTATAGCGATTGCGCCCGTCATTGATGGCATCGATGGCCGCCGCCTTGACGTCTTCAGGTACATCGAAGTGCGCTTGCCCGATCGACAGGTCGATTGGGTCTTTCATCGACAAACCAAGTTCAAAGAACTTGCGAATGCCGCTGGCCTTGATGCCCTGGGATCGGTTTGAAAGTCGAAACGGTTTATCTGCCACGGATGCCTCCGGGCGGAATGTAGCGATTATTGACTGTCAGGAAAAGCGCTGGCCGACGATCCACACAGGAACCGTCGGCCAGGAGTTGTGATCTATGCTTCAGCTACTTGATGACGCGTGTCTTGGGCAGCCCGGTGACGCCGTCGCCCATCTTCC